>CAZLBE010000149.1:0-5784 GCA_964557635.1 uncultured Desulfobacterales bacterium | reverse complement strand
TCCAGGAATTTGCAAAGAAAACAAAAATAACGGCTACATCTTCATTTGGTGAACTCTTAAGAGATAATCTTGAGGAAGCTGCAAAATCAAATTCAGATAAAGAAGAATAAAAGAATTTTTTGTATTACAGCTTCTATAGGATATATTATGTTTTCAAGAAGACACCCTTTTCTTTTTTTCTTTCTTGTTCTTTTTTCCATCACAGCTATTTTTTTTGCCGGTATGGCTGCTCTTATTTTCGGTGGTTCGGTTTTTATTAAATCAAGTGTTTCATCTGTTGTATCTTCATCATCCGACGGCAACGTAGGCGTTGTGGAATTGACAGGGGTTATCACATCGTCAAAAAAAGTAATTGAGCAGATTAAAGCATTTAAAGAAAATAGTTCAATCAAAGCCATTGTATTGAGGGTTAATTCTCCCGGAGGAGGGGTAGGTCCATCCCAGGAGATTTACAGGGAGATTGTAAAAACAAGAAAAATTAAAAAAGTTATTGCCTCCTTTGGCTCTGTGGCAGCATCGGGAGGGTATTATGCTGCCGCTGCATCCGATGGAATCATGGCCGATCCAGGTACAATAACGGGCAGTCTCGGCGTTATAATGGAGTATGCGAATTTTCAGGAAATAATGAAAAAAATAGGACTTGCTCCCATTGTGATCAAAAGCGGGAAATTCAAGGATATGGGCTCTCCTGTCAGACCGATTAAAGATGAAGAGAAAAAAATTCTCCAGGGCGTTGCAGATGAAATTCATATCCAGTTTATAAAAGATGTTGCAAAGGGCAGGGGGATCAAACAGGATAAAATAGCAAAAATAGCCGACGGAAGAATATATACAGGCGAAAAAGCAATGAAAATAGGTCTTGTTGATAAGCTTGGCAACCTGGATGATGCAATTGACTGGGCAGGGAAATTAGGAGGAGTCAAGGGTAAAATAAAGGCTGTCTATCCTGAAAAAGACAGGATAAACTCTTTAAAAAGACTCTTTGAGTCCTTAGGGAACTTCCAAAAAATAATCTACGCATCCTTTTTGCCCTTTTGCTCGTTTTCTACGTTGTGATAACAGCCACATAGTCTGACTATGCACCTGTCATCACGCCTTGAAAACGATCAAAATTCCTGCAAGATATACGCATATTATTTTTTTCCAGTTCCCTTATTCAAAAATAGTTACATCACCGGCGCCATGCCGAATTATTTCAGGTATGTCATCAATTAAGGATACTACACTTGATGCAGTCCCTGGTACCGGTCCTGCATCAATCACTGCATCAATTGTTTTATCAAACCAGTCGTGGAGCAGGGAAGGGTTCTCAAAAATTTTTCCCTGGGGGTCGGTGGCGCTTGTCGACAGTACAGGATGACCTAACTCATCTGCAATAGCAAGGGCGATATTGTTGTCAGGCACCCTTATTCCGGCTGTTTTCCTCTTTGTCAGCATTATTTTCGGTACCATTTTTGAACCCTGCAGTATAAATGTATAAGGTCCGGGAAGCAGCCTTTTCATGTTTCTATAGGCAAAATTAGATATTTTTGCATAATCACTGATATGTTTGAGATTTGAACATATAAAGCTGAAAGGCTGTTTTTTATCCCTATGTTTAATCTGATAAATTCTCTCTATAGATTTTTTGTTCATTATATCACAGCCTATCCCGTAAAATGTATCAGTGGGATAGGCTATTATGCCGCCTTTTTTTAATATATGAACCACCTGGCTTATCAGCCTTGGCTGTGGATTATCCGGATTTATATGTATCAGCATTTTCTTATTTTCATGCGCATTTTGATATGGCCATTTTCCGCGATTTGACCCATGTTTTTTTAAGGAGTTTAAATGTTTCCCCGGGCATTCCCGATGGAAGGTCCACAAAAGAGAAATCATTGTCAATCTCAATATTTCCTATATACCTGCTTTCAAGGCCTGCTTCATTTGAAATTGCCCCCACAATGTCACCGGGTTTTATACCATGGTGACTTCCTATTTCAATGCGGTATCTATCCATCCCTTTTTTAATCGGGATTATTTTTGCATTGGTTTCGGGCATTGCAGATATTTTTTTATTTAACTTTTTTAACTTTTGCCTGTCAACGGCAATATTGTTTTTCAATTTATTTTCTTTTTCTTTCCCAGATACTGCCTTTTCCATTTTTTCGGCAAAAGGCTTTGTTATGGATGGTTTTTTTCTGCCGGGTGTTTTACTGCTGCCTGTGTACCTTTTTTTGCGGAGATTATCTGAGGACTTTTTACGCCCCGATTTTTTTATAGGCTTATGGATCGGCAGAAGAAAAGGGGTATTTGGGCTTGCCATTTTTGCAAGCGCTGCTGCAACCTCTGCAAGGGGAATATCCTGTTCTGCGGAATATGCTTCTATGATTTTTTGAAACACACTGACATCGTTTGATTCAAGGTTTTTTTCAATGTTTATTTTAAAATCTGCAATCCTTTTTTCATTTATTTCATTGTTGGAGGGCAGGGGGATCTCTTTTATTTTCTTTTTTGTTTTTCTTTCTATGGCTTTAAGCAGATAACGTTCATTTCTGCCCACAAAAAGAATAGCCTCTCCTGTTCTGCCAGCTCTGCCGGTTCTGCCTATTCTGTGAATATAAGGGTCAACCTTTGGTGGCATGTCATAGTTTATTACATGGGAAATTCTGTCAACATCAAGACCTCTGGCAGCCACATCCGTTGCAACAAGGATATCAATATTACCGTTTTTTAGTCGGTTAATGGTTCGTTCCCTGGCATTCTGGGCAAGATCCCCGTTTAGAGCTTCAGCTTTAAATCCCTGATCTTCAAGGGTCTTTGCCACCTCAAGCGTGGATGTTTTTGTTTTTACAAAAACAATCACCCCGTCAAATGACACAGAAGATAATATCCTTGTTAATGCCTGATTTTTTTTCACCCCTCTGACCATCCAGTATTTTTGACAAATTGTGTCAATCTCTTTATTGTCAGGTTCTATTATGATTTCTTCCGGATCTGTCAGATATTTTTGTGCAATTTTCCGGATAGGTTTTGGCATGGTAGCTGAAAAAAGGGCAGTTTGTGAATTATCAGGCGTTTTTTCAAGTATCCATTCAACATCTTCAATAAAACCCATGTGAAGCATTTCATCTGCCTCATCGATTACAACGCAGGAAAGATTGTCAAAGGACACGGCTTTTTTTCGCATAAGATCCATGAGACGTCCAGTGGTTCCAACCACAACGTGGACGCCGCGTCTCAACTGGTTTAATTGAATAGTATAACTCTGCCCCCCGTACACGGACAACACATTGAGGCCTTTCATCTTGGCACCGTAAGCCTTGAAAAAACTGCCCACCTGGATTGCAAGCTCCCTTGTGGGTGTGAGCACGAGAACCTGGGGACGTTTGTTGCCAAGATTGATCTGAGACAGCAGGGGCAGCGCAAATGCAGCGGTTTTCCCGGTGCCTGTTCTGGCCTGGGCAAGCAGATCTTTTTTTTCGATCATATGGGGAATGACTGCGGCCTGGATTGGGGTGGGAGTGTCGTAGCCAACATCCTGTAATGCTGAAAATACAGGGAGGCTTAAATTCATTTCATCAAACCCTGTCAGGGGTAAATTTTTTTTGGGCATAAAATTCCTTAAAAATAAAAAACACGTAACTTGAACTTGAATGTGTAAATCTGCGGCTGAATAATTTATAAAAAATTCAGTTTGAATATCAGAATCAGTATTTCTACGCTAATTTATAAGATTATACAAGGATATTTTTTTATATTATGCAGAAAGAGGTGTAAAATTCAGGTTTATAGCCCGGATAATGCTTGAAAATTTTGTACTATTTATCTTTAGCTGACTTCTTACTTGTTGTGAGCAGATCTTGACCTGAATCCATATCCGCTTCATGTCGTCCATATAAAACTTTCGTGGGATAAAAATATTGCTTTAGGCAAGCATCTTTGATATTAAAAAAAGTTTATAACGGCTAAATGCTGATTTGGATTTACTCCGATTCTGTTCGGAAAAAACTTAGATTTTAGTAAAGTATGAAATTTATACCTTGTTTTACCGGGAGGTTCCTTTAAAAAATAAGGTTTTCATATTTGTGCCGATATTATCTTAATTAAGGAGAATGATATGTCAAATATAATTACAGAGGAGGGATTATCCTTTGATGATGTGCTGCTTGTGCCTGAGTATTCTGCTGTATTGCCAGATCAGGTTGAAACGGGTACAAGGCTTACAAAAAGAATTGACCTGAATATTCCCATTATAAGTGCTGCAATGGATACCGTGACTGAAGCGCACACTGCCATAAGCATGGCAAGGGCAGGGGGCATGGGTTTTATCCACAGAAATTTAAGTATTGAAGAACAGGCCGTTGAAGTTGACCGGGTAAAAAAATCTGAAAGTGGAATGATAGTTGATCCCATTACGGTTGATCCTGAGACATCCATTGCAGATGTACTTAAGATTATGGCAAAATACAGAATTTCCGGCATACCGGTAACCGATGGTGATAAGCTTGTGGGTATTGTGACCAACAGGGATCTGCGGTTTGAGACAAATCTTCAAAAACCGACAAAAGCTGTTATGACAAAGGAAAATCTTGTTACTGTGCACGATGGATGTTCCCTTGAAGAATCCAAGGAAATACTTCACCAGCACAGGATTGAAAAACTTCTCGTGGTTGATAAGGATAAAAAACTTACAGGCCTTATTACAATAAAGGATATTGAAAAAATAAAACAATATCCCAATGCATGCAAGGACTCCATGGGAAGGCTTCGGGCAGGAGCAGCAATCGGTGTTGGCTCGGACATGATGAAAAGAACAGAAGCCCTGCTTAAAGCATGTGCCGATGCCATTGTTATTGATACTTCCCACGGTCATTCACAAAATGTTATAAATGCGATAATGAAAATTAAAAATGCGTTTCCCCACTGTCAGATCATTGCTGGCAATGTTGCCACTGCAAAGGGGGCTAAAGCGTTGATTGATGCCGGAGTTGATGCGGTTAAAATAGGTATAGGCCCGGGTTCAATCTGTACCACAAGGATCGTTGCAGGAGTCGGCGTTCCCCAGTTGACGGCTGTCATGAACTGCAGACAGGTTTCCGATGAAACAGGAATCCCTTTGATTGCAGACGGAGGAATAAAATTTTCAGGAGATATCACAAAAGCCCTTGGTGCAGGAGCACATTGTGTTATGCTTGGAAGCCTTCTTGCAGGAACAAAGGAGAGCCCCGGAGAAATTGTTATTTTTCAGGGCAGAAGCTACAAAGCCTACCGGGGAATGGGCTCGGTTGAGGCGATGAAAAAAGGCAGCAGCGATAGGTATTATCAAAAGGACAGTCCTGCAGATGAAACCCTTGTGCCGGAAGGTATCGTTGGAAGGATTCCCTATCGGGGTACAGTGAGGGAAAATATCGTTCAGATATTAGGTGGTATCAAGGCCGGTATGGGGTATTTGGGGACTGTGAATATTGAAGAGTTGAGGACAAAGGCAAAATTTGTAAAAATTACAGCTGCAGGGCTTCGTGAAAGTCATGTTCATGATGTTATAATAACCAAGGAAGCGCCGAATTACAGTGTTGACAGCATGAAATAGATTTTTTTGCAACGGCAATGATGCCGATCCCTGCCGTTGGCATATCCAGCCTATCCAGCCTATGGACAGTCGGCGGCGTTTTTGTTCTTTTGCCCTTTTTTGTAACGGCCATGAGGCCGATCTGGATTGGCCCAGATTTGCCTCAAAGAATCAAAGATTCTGACAAATTATGAAATAAACGTAAAGATTTACGTTCTATTTCTTATAAA
>CAZLBE010000148.1:2825-5797 GCA_964557635.1 uncultured Desulfobacterales bacterium | reverse complement strand
TTAAAAATATTAATAACGGCCATGAGGCCGATCTGGTTTTGCCCGGATCTGCCTCAAAGAATCAAAAATTCTGACAAATTATGGGCCGAAGGCGCGGAGCCAATAAGCGTAGTAAGTTACGCCCTATTTCTTATGAAAAAAACGAATAAGGATTCCTTTTTTAAGGCCTTGTACCAAATTCTAAAACCAGGTCATTGTCTGAAAGCTATAGAATGGAAAATTATGATTCTATTGCTATGTACGGCTTGTGATCTCTACAATATGGTAGCCAAAATTTGTTTTTACCGGACCGTGGGGCTCTCCAACGGTTTCATTAAACACAACTTTGTCAAATTCAGGCACCATCTGACCGGGGCCGAATTCTCCAAGATCACCACCCTGTCGTCCTGAAGGACATTTTGAATATTTTTTTGCAAGTTCCGCAAAATCGGCTCCGCTGTTGATCTGATTTATCAGATCCTGACATTGATCTTCACTGTCCACGAGAATATGGCGTGCACATGCTGTTGTCATGAAAAATCTCCTTCTAATTAATTAATAAATTTGTTTTCCATTTACCTATATTTGTAAATAACGGCCATGAGGCCGATCTGGATTGGCCCAGATTAGCCTATCAGCAAAACATGAAATAGCGTCTTGAAATTACGCTATTCCATATAAAAAAAACAACCATGAGGCCTATTTTTATTCAGATCGCAATGCCTTAGACCCAGATTGTCAGGATAAATATCATAAAAAGGCATATTTACCAATGAAAATTCTTTTTCCTGGCAAGGCTTATAAAATCAGTCATGGCACGTTCTGCTTCATCCATGAGAATATCATTTTTTTTATCTGATTTGTTTTTCATATCTGACTTGCCGCCTTTATCTTTTGTTTTCGTTTTATCAGTTATTCTGTCATTGATCTCTTTAAAGGTTTTTACCGGCTTAAGCCCCTTTGATTTTAAAAAATTGTTTTCAATTTCAAGCTCCATTTTTTCAATATGATTTTTCTGCTTCTCGCGGATTCTTTTATTGAGAGACCATGATTTTCTTTCATAAATTTGAGAAGATAAATTGTATTTTGCACTTAGATATTTAATTCCGGGATCATTTGTTTTCCATTGATCGTAATCCTGCCCTATTTTTGTGATAACAGGGGCAAGGGTTTTGTACGGTATGTAAAGGGCAGGTGATGATCTGTCCCACTTAAGTGAGCCTTTAAGGGAACTTTCTCCAATTTCTCTGCTGTTATAAATCGGGGGAAATTTAATGTCGGGAACTACTCCAAGATCCTGGGTGCTTTTACCGGATACCCTGTAAAACTTGGCTGTTGTGATTTTCAGCCTGCCCTTTGACAAAGGTTCAAGTGACTGAACTGTCCCTTTGCCGAAACTTTTTGATCCCACAATAAGTCCCCTGTTGTAATCCTTTATTGCTCCTGCAAATATTTCAGAAGCTGAAGCGCTCATACGGTTAATCATCACTATTAAAGGTCCGCTGTAAACAATTGCAGGATCAGGATCAACAAGGCTTGCCATATTTCCATTTCTGTTTCTAATCTGAACGGTAGGACCTGATTCAATAAAAAGACCTGCAAGTTCGTTAACTTCTTTCAGAGAACCTCCACCGTTATCCCTTAAATCCATTATGAGCCCTTCAATTTTTTTTTCTTTTAATTCTTTTATAAGAGCCCTGACATCCCTTGTGGTACTCCTGTAGTTTTTTTTGCCCTCCTGTAATGCTTGAAAATCAAGGTAAAAGGCTGGCAAATCTATTATCCCTATCTTATATTTATGGTTGTTTTGTTTCATAGTTACAATTTTTTTATGTGCGGCCTGCTCTTCAAGTTTAACCCTGTCCCTTTTAATGGATACAACTTTTGCATTCTGTATTCCCTTTTTGTCGGCAGGTATGATCTGAAGCCTGACTACAGTGCCTTTTGGACCCCGGATCAGCCTTACAACATCATCAATCCTCCATCCCACCACATCCTGAATTTCTCCTGAATTATTCTGATCCACGCCTATTATTTTATCTCCGGGCATTAATTGCCCTGATTTTTCTGCAGGCCCTGCAGGTACAAGGCTGACAATTTTTGTGTTTTCAAATTTACTCTGGAGCACGGCACCTATTCCTTCAAGGGATAGACTCATCTGAATATCGAAATCTTCGGAATCCCTTGGTGGGAAATAAGTTGTATGCGGGTCAAAACTCATTGCCATTGCATTCATGTATGTTCTGAATGCATCGGCAGAATTTGTTCTGCAGAGCCTGTTTAAACGGCTTTCATAGCGCTTTTCAAGGTCTTTTGTTATCTCATTGTCCTTTTCTTTTTCAAGTTTAAGAGCAAGAATACTGTTTTTAAGTTCCCTGCGCCACAGGGTTAAAAGCTCTTTTTTAGAGTCAGGCCATGGTTTATTTTCCATGTCAACGGAAATGGTATCGTTTTTATTGAAATTAAATTTTTTCTGCCATTTTCCAAGAAGATTTTTTATGGTAACAAGCCTGTCAAAGGAGCGCATTAAAAACAGATTAAATAATTTATAGCCTGATCTTAAATCACCTGCCTTAAGATTATCGTCAAGGGTAAATTCGATTTTTTTATACTCGTCTATGTCCTTTTTTGTAAAAAGATGTTTTGACGGATCAAGCATGTCAATATATCTTGTAAGAATTTTTGAGGACATGGCATCGTCTAACTTTTGTCCTGTATAATGATAAGATTCAAGTGCCCTTGCAAGTTTAATGCATGTGGAGGAATCTTTGGCACTGAATGTGACATGCGCCGGCATGACAATTTTATGGAGACTATATTTTAACTGCCCGGTTTTGTTTTCTGTTTTTGCCCATGACAGGGTAATAGATAAAAAAAGAAATCCAGTGATAATGATTACAAGAACCGGTATGATAAGTTTCTTATCTGTTTTATGCATATTTAATCTATTCCGTTTTTTTTAAATTATTTTTTTAGTGGATCCTAATTGATAA
>CAZLBE010000148.1:0-2725 GCA_964557635.1 uncultured Desulfobacterales bacterium | reverse complement strand
AACTCCTGCTTTGCCGCTTCAGGGAGATTCAAAGCTGATACGTCCAATAAGGCCTGAACGTAATTCCCTTATAAAAATTTCCGAGGCTTTCTGAAGGTCAATAATGCCGCCTTTTTTCAGACAACCTCTTTTTGCACCTATTGTTTCAAGAAGCATGGTGCTGTCAAGGATAACGTCTTCTTTTATTTTATATCTGTTTTTGAGCAGAACAGGATATTGTTTAATGAGAAAGTCTGCTGCAAAACACGCAATATCATAATAATCAATAATACTGTCAGAGATAGCTCCGCTTGCTGCAAGGCGGCATGCGCCATCTTTATCATCAAGTACAGGCCATAAAATACCTGGGGTATCATATATATCCATACCGTTTTTCAGGCCTGTTCTCTGGTTCTGACGTGTAACTGCAGGCACATTTCCTGTTTTCGCAACCTTTCTTCCTGCAAGGGAATTGATAATGCTTGATTTTCCGGTATTGGGGATACCTGCTATGATCGTCCTTATCCTTCTTGCCCGTCTTTTTTTAAGTTTTTTAAAGGCAAAATCAGCGGCACGCCATGCATCTGTCCTGTCAATGCCTGTTATAGCAATTGCAGGCTCTTTTTTTTCAAATTTAAAATAATCAAGCCAATGCTGAGTCACCACAGGGTCTGCAAGATCTTTTTTGTTAAGGAGCTTTACTCTCAGGGTGTTTCTGCATAATTTGTCAAGCATGGGATTGCTGCTTGAAAGCGGAAGTCTGGCATCAATAATTTCCATTACAAGATCTGACCCTGCAATGGAGGTTTTAAGAAACTGTCCGGCCTCTTTCATATGACCTGGAAACCATTGGATATCCATCGTTTATTTTAGCACGCCTGTTTTTTTATTTTTGTTTTTTTTAAGCTTTTTGATTTCTTTTTTAAGTCTTTTTATTTTCTGTTTGTCTGTTTCTTTTTGCTCCGGTCTTACATCGGCAGGTTTTGATTCCCGCTTTTCTGTTAATTTTTTTATCGTAAATTTTAATTCCGGTATCTTGAATTTGGAAAATCTTAGTTTGTTAAAACGTTTTTTCTTCAATTGGTCATTGTGGCTGCCGGTTTCAGCAGGGGTGTTCATTTCTGTATCAGCAGGTATATTTTTATTTGTTGAAATTATACTGTCGGGTTTTGGAGTGTCAGGAAAGGTGCCATATTGATCCCGGGAAAGATTAAAAGATGAGTCTGGTTTTTCAGGCAGGGCTTCCCTGCCGGAGCAAGCAGTTGAAATGAGCTGCATTTTTTCTTCATCTATCTGTTCATGAATGTCTTTTTCATCTTCATTTTGTCCTGTAAAATAAAGATATGTAAAAACAAGTCCTCCTGCAGCGCTTCCTGCAAACCCACCTGCAACAATAAAAATCACCATGTCCATGGCAGATTTTTCAACCATGAATCCATAAACCGCACCAGCGGCTATTCCAACAATAAAAAGTAAACTTGCTATAATATACATGAAGTATGTATTTAGCACAAATAGCGGCAAGTATAAAGAATATATTGTGATAAATTGTTTTAAATCCTATAGGTTTTTAAAGCAGTGGTTATGCTTTTTGCAGTATTTTTTTAACCTCTTTTTTCAAAATTTTACCCATTGTATTTTTTGGCAGTTTATCAACAAAAACAATTTTTTTCGGGCATTTCCAGTCATGGAGATGTTTTCTGCATATATTGATCACTTTGTTTGATATGTCACCTGAATTGTGAGTTTTAACAATGGCCG
Organism: uncultured Desulfobacterales bacterium; assembly: GCA_964557635.1. Taxonomy (GTDB): domain Bacteria; phylum Desulfobacterota; class Desulfobacteria; order Desulfobacterales; family Desulfobacteraceae; genus WGCX01. Next base: position 985 of record CAZLBE010000148.1, on the reverse strand, counting down.
CTGCAATTTTTTCTCCCCATTTTTCATCGGCAACACCTGCAACGGATGATTCAACAACATCTTCTAATAAATTTATCACTTTTTCAATTTCATTGGGAGAAACATTTTCTCCTCCTGTTATGATAATGTTTTTGATCCGGTCTGTGAGATAATAATACCCATTTTTATCCTGTCTTCCGAGATCTCCTGTTTTAAACCAGCCCTGATCAAAGGATTTTTCTGTTGCTTCGGGTTTTTTCCAGTATTCCCTGATGATGGAGTCGGATTTAAGCCAGAATTCACCGGTTTGCCCCTGATCTACATCCAAAGATCTATCAGGGTCTACAATCCTTACATCAAGTCCCGGCAGGGCAATGCCGATTGAGCCCGGCTTTTTTTCTCCATGCAGGGGGTTTGAAAAATTCATTCCGGTTTCAGACATGCCTTCCCTTTCCACGGGTTCTATGCCAAATATCTGTTTAATTTTATGGAAATGTTTGGTGAGCAAAGGTGCTGATCCAGATGTCAGCAGTCTTATATGATCAAAATTCAAAGAGTTTTTATGGTCCACATGATCGGCAATATGATCAATAAGCTTTAAATACATGGCAGGAACACCCATGAATACGGAACAGATCAAATCCCCTTTGTTCTTTTTTAGAATTTCAATTACAGAGCTTGGAGTAAATTTGTCTGTCATTACTGTCTGCGCACCTGAAATCAAGGCAGTGTGAAGGGCAAAGCACAGACCGTGAATATGGAAAAGGGGCAGGGCGTGGCACATTGTGTCAGAATGTGAAATTTCCCATATATGGATGATATTTTCTGCATCATGAACAAGGTTTTTCTGCGTCAGCACAGCCCCTTTGGGGTCACCGGTTGTACCTGATGTATAAATAATCAGTGCCGGATCATTAGATGAAATCGTTGTCTCTTCTAAATAATCGGAAAAAGGCCGGAAAAAATTTATTTCCTGAAAAGGTATGCCTGTATCAATGACCATGTA
>CAZLBE010000147.1:0-5820 GCA_964557635.1 uncultured Desulfobacterales bacterium | reverse complement strand
TCTGTAACCCCTCACAGTCCGGACAAAACCATTTTGATGTTCAAATCTTCCTAATCCTTCTTCAAACTGGCGGTACCCCTTTAATCCTGATATTTTGATCAGCTGCATAATTTTCGGATTAATTTCAGGCCAGTACCAGGAAGGGCCCAGATCAGTGAAAAATTTTTTATATTCAGTACTTAGAATTCTTCCCCCCATACGATTCCGGGCCTCGAGGATAACAAAGGGAATCTTTTTTTCTTTCAGCAGCCAGGCGGCATAAAGACCACTTAACCCACCACCGATTACTATGGTATCAATTTTTTTTGCAGGTGTTTTTACAGGCATGGCAATTTCACACTCTATGTTTTAAAATTTTATTTAATGACAATATCCATAAATTTTTATAAGAAATAGACCTTAAATTACTAAACCTATTGGCTACGCGTCTACGACCCATTCTTTGTTGAGAGGCAAATCTGGGCCAATCCAGATCGGCCTCATGGCCGTTATAAATATAAATATATCACTGTAATTTTACGTTAACCAGTTTTAAATTAAACACCGGGAAAATATCTATTCTTATTCTTGACAGAAGGATAGTCTTTGCCCTATTAATCTATCAGTTATCAGTTATCAGTTATCAGTTATCAGTTGTCAGCATTAGAGGTTATTTTGAAATTTGGGGACTTGGAAGTATGCAAGAAACCTTAACGATTATGTGCAGATTTGAACTTAAAAAATATGGATTTTAAAATATAGATTTAAGGAAAATAAAACTATGGAACCTTTTCAATGGCATGATTCTTTCAGTGTGGGCGTAAAAGTTGTTGATACACATCATAAAAAACTGTTTTCAATTGTCAATGAACTCATTGCCGGGGTCAATGCTGGTAACAGCAGGAAAAACATTTACAAAGTTCTGATGGAACTTGTGGATTATACAGAGTATCATTTTAAGACTGAAGAAGAATTTTTTAAAATGCATCCGCAATTTAAGGATCACCAGTTAATCCATAAAAAGTTTGTTAAATCAATATCGGATTTTACGTCATCGTTTCATTCGGGAGATGTTGAATTAGGCAATAATGTTCTTCATTTTCTCGTTGACTGGCTCAAAACCCATGTGCTTGATTTGGATAGAAATTATTTTGAAGAGCTGCATTATTCTTCTTTGCTCACCTCGGAAAGTAAAAATGATAATCAGGAAAGTCCACTTGTATGCAATAAAGTGCTTATAGTGGATGACGTAGTTGACCAAAGGTTTCTATTGCGAGCTGTTCTTGAAAAAGAATGCCATGAAGTTATTGAAGCAGGTAATGGACTGGACGCTTTAAAAATTTGTCAGGATAATTCAGATATAAGGATAGTTTTGACAGATATAAATATGCCTGTGATGAACGGGTATGAATTAATTAAAGCCCTTAGAACTCAACAGGCCCACTATATTTATATTATCGTTATCACAGGTGCCGATGACAGGGAAAGTATCATTAAAGCACTTTCATGCGGAGCAGATGATTATCTGTCAAAGCCCATTGTGCCAGATGAACTGAACCTTCGCATTCAGGGCGGGCAGAGACTTGTCAGGCTTGAGAGCCAGGATGAACTGATTTTCTCCATGGCAAAACTTTCCGATTACAGAAGTCCTGAAACAGGTAAGCACCTTGAAAGGGTACGTGAATACACACTTGAAATCGGCTTGTATATGGCAGAACATTATCCTGAAAAGAAAATTACAAGACAGATGGCTCATGAGATATCCAAGGTCAGTCCTCTGCATGATATAGGAAAAGTTGGTATAGAAGACAGAATTTTAAACAAACCCGGTCGTTTAACAGAAGAAGAATTTGAAATCATGAAAAAGCATTCAAAGCTTGGTGGAGACATGTTGAGCGATATCTATCTTAAGACAGGTGCTCCCTTTCTTCGGGTTGCCTTTGAACTTACCATGTATCATCACGAAAAATGGGACGGTACAGGCTATCCTGCTGGATTGTCAGGCAGGGGTATTCCCATTGCTGCAAGAATAATGGCCATGGCTGATGTGTATGATGCATTAACATCAAAGCGGGTATATAAAGAAGCATTCAGCCATGAAAAAGCAAAAAAGATAATTATTGAAGGTAAATCAAGGCATTTTGATCCGGATATAGTGGATATTTTTCTTGCCGTGGAAAAAAGATTTCTTCAGCTTAAAAATGAATTAAGTGATTAATATGGTAATGGACAAAGTGATGTGGTTTATTGTTCCAATATTGCGCCTTTTGAATTTACAAATCAACAGGGTGATCCGGATGGCCTGATAATTGATTTCTGGAAATTATGGGCAAAAAAAACCAAAATTCATGTTCGGTTTAAACCTGCCCTGTGGAATGACACCCTTTCTATGGTTAGAAACGGGCAGGCAGATGTACATGCAGGACTGTTCTACAATAAAGAAAGGGCCGGATATCTCGATTACAGTATAAGCCTTTCAAAAACAACCACTCATATTTTTTTCAATAAAAGTATTACATCTTTAGATACGTTTGAACAGATTTTGGCTTACAGAATAGGTGTGATTAAACATGAATAGACTTGCCCTTGAAACGCCTCTTACGGACAGGCAGAAATATCTTCTCGAAAATGTCCAGTCTGCTTCATCTCATCTTTTGATGTTGTTAAACGATATCCTTGATTTTTCCAAAATTGAAGCAGGAAAGCTTGATATCCAGTATGAACCTTTTTCTCTGCCACAACTTCTTGAAACTGTATTTTCTTCCATGAATCCACAGATTGCGGAAAAGGGACTGTAATTTATAATTCATGAAATCAAGGTGGAAAGCGCCGATATTTCCAAGTGTCTTGTGGGTGATGAATTCAGGATACGCCAGATTCTCTATAACCGCCATGAGGCGGATCTGGATTTGGCCCAGATTGCCTCAAAGAATCAAAGATTCTGACAAATTATGGGTCGTAGACGCGTAGCCAATAAAAGTAATGAGTTACGTTTTATTTCATATATAACCTTATAGGAAATGCAGCCAAATTTACTGAAAAGGGGACCATCGAGCTTAAAGTCGAGCTGTCAGTGCAGGATGAAAATAAAAACAACACAAATGCAACCGATAAAGTTGAGAATAAAGGTAATGAAGGGAAGAGAAATAATCAAAGTAAAATTGATGAAAACGTTATTGCAGATAAGAGAATTGGCAGTAATGCGATAACAGCTCTTTTTTCCGTTTCAGATTCCGGTATAGGCATTGCCCCTGAAGATCAGGAGCTGATTTTTTCCTATTTCCAGCAGGCAGATGCATCCATTGTGAGACAATTCGGCGGTACCGGACTTGGGCTTACAATATGCAGACAATTGGTTAATCTTCTTGGGGGCAAAATATGGGTTAAAAGCACGCCAAAAGTAGGAACCACATTCTTTTTCACTCTTAAACTGGAACTTTGCAACAAAAATATCCGTGATGAATTAAAAGATGAAATAACAGATTCAGCCAGTGATATTAAGGGTCTTAAAATACTTATGGTTGAGGATAATGCAATCAACCAGGAACTTTTTAAATGGAATTACTGCCTGCAGAATCATCAGGGCTGTTGAAAAGGGGGAACCTGTAAGCAAATTAATCAATGCGCAGACTGTATTGCCGGAAAATTTAATTTCCGGTTTAAAAAACAATCTTAAAGGCCGCTATGTTCCTGAGCAAGACTTGTAAGGGATTCACTCATTGACAATGGGACAGGGATTGACTATTCTTCTGAAACTGATACATCACTAACTGTGGAAGCTGAGATGGGAAAAGAGATGAACGTGAGCGATTCCAGTGAAGATGACTCTATTGAAAATGATTCCTGTGAAAACAACGATTTTGACAAGCTTCGAATTTCAGCACATTCAATTAAGGGCAGTTTGTTAAACTTAGGCTTAAATGATGCTGCAGACAAGGCGAGAGCCATTGAAATCAGTGCAAAAGAAGAACATGATATCGATTTTTCAATACTTTTATCACAGTTAAGGGAAGGTATTGAGGATTTGTTTGAAACCTGATTAAAAATTTAAAATGGAGTTTTTAATGGATAAAAATTTATCTGAATCAAAGGAAAATAAGGAAAATATTGATAGGAAAAAAGATCCGGTAAGTGAGCGCTGGCAGGCAGGACTTGAAAATGTTATGGATCTTTTTAAGCCTTATCTTGAAAAGGGACGGCTTACACCGGTGTGTCAGCTTGAAGAGGAAGATGTTCCTCTGTTCGATGCTGCGCTTGCAAGGGTGGATCTGAGACCTGGTCTTCTTGCAGCTTTTTTACCGCCTTCTGCTGCCGGCACAATTGCTCCACCGGAGTCGATTAAGGAATGGCAGCGCATTGAAAAGGGGAAACCATCCTGTAAAATTATCATATTAAGACCCGGTGACGGTAAAAGGGTTTTGTGTGCTGAGATTTCAGAACATGCCAAAAGACCGGGTGTGGATATTTTTCAGGACGGAAGATTCTTAGGAAAATTTGATTATGATACAAATGAGATATGTATATCTGAACTTGCAAAAGTTGTCAGGGCCCATGCATGGGGAAAAGTGAAATGGCAGCGCAAAGATTATATAAGCTATACATTGAACTGGTTTGAAAAAACTGTGTACCTTGAAAAGGCAGATGTTACAGTGGATAGAAATTTTTCTTTTTTCCACAGCCCCACTTTGATAAGAACAAACAGGGTAGATGCGTTATTTCAGCTTTTATACGAAGTGTTAAACAAAAGAATCAGGGAGGAAGATCCTCTCGAATTTAAAAAAGCCCTGCATGGGACCAAATTGTACTCGTCAGAGCTTCATGGTGCAGAAGAAAAAGGGGAGAAAAGGGCGGATAAGGCAGAGGCAAAACAATATAAGAAAAGAAAGGTAAGACTTGAGGAATGGGAATCCCTTGCGGAAACCTATCTTTTAGATTTGCTTAACCTGATAAAAAAACTTGAGCTTGTGGATTTTAGCAGTTTCACCAATGCGGAAAATCATGGATTTCAAAATGAATTTGTAAGAACCGTAAGAAAACTTTCATCGGATCTTGATCTCCTTTCGGTAGATTTACCGGTTGTTGATGGCGAATAGATTTTTAAAAATAATTTTTTTACTCTTTACGGCAAATGATTAATTTGCTTTTACCTGATATAGTGTGTAATAAGGTGACATTGGCAAAAATTTTTTCAAATGGTGCAATACCCTGTTTTACGAATTCCCGGGAATCTTTGGGCCCCATTGACAGCATCCGTATATAAAATAGCATTTTTATGAATCGTTTTCGAGGAACCTCATGCTCCATAATCAATACCAGCCCGTTTGGTTTTACAACCCGTTTCATTTCTAAAAGCGCCTCTGTCCTCACCTGGTTTTTCAATTCATATAATGCATGGGAGCAGCAGACAACATCAAAACAATCATTAACAAAGGATAAGTTTGCCGCATCACCGTTAATAAAAAGAGTTTGACCGGATAAATCCTTCTCCTTTGCCTTATGCAGCATGCCAGGGGAAAAATCATATCCAACGGACTGAATGTCAGGGGATTTTCCGGCAAATGCCAGCACAACCGATCCTGTACCACAGCATATATCCAATACCCTGGGGTGAATCTTGTCTTCTAATTGAGCTGAATCTACAAGGAATTTGCGAGTCTCTTCTCCATAATTCTGGGAATGCAGTTTTATAAACCGGTCATAAAAATGAGAAAAGATATTATAATATTTTTGTCGGCCTGTGCGTAAATTTGACATAATCTATTGAGAATAAAAAAAGAATTATTTAATTTTTGTAAATATTCGGCTTATAATGTAAATGTTTGGAGAGTGCCTCATATTCGT
>CAZLBE010000146.1:0-5821 GCA_964557635.1 uncultured Desulfobacterales bacterium | reverse complement strand
AGAATCAAAGATTCTGACAAATTATGGGCCGAAGGCGCGAAGCCAATAAAAGTAATGTGTTACGTTTTATTTCATATAAATTAAATGTAAACGATTACAGTTCGCGAATTGACTGTGAATGATTACCTGTGACTTTTAGGGGGGCAGAAAATGGATAAAGGAAACGGTTTTGTAATGAAGGATGACAGCAGTACTTCAGGAAAGGAAAAGAAAATGCCTGAAGTTGATTTTTCTACTTTTATTTTATCTCTTTATTCATCTGCCCTTGTTAACCTAGGAGAGATGCCTGAACCCTCCACCGGATCAAGGGTAAGGGATCTTGACCTTGCTAAACAAACAATAGATATGGTTATAATGCTGGAAAAGAAAACACGGGGGAATCTTGATAAAGACGAAGAAAAATTAATGGAGAGCCTTCTCCATGAATTGAGAATGGCCTTTGCCAGGGCAAAAGGTTTATGATCACCCTGCATTCTCCGGCAAAAATTAATCTTTTCCTTTATGTAACAGCAAAAAGAGAAGATGGATTTCATGATCTTTTTACCCTGATGACAGAGCTTGCACTTGGAGATGACATGGACTTTGATTTTGAAGAAAAAAAAATCTCTGTTCAATGCAGTCATCCACAGGTTCCTGAGGACAGCTCAAATCTTGCATTTAAAGCTGCTGGACTTTTTTTGAACAGCCTTTCAACGCATTCTGTAAAAAAACACACAAGCCATGGAATCGGTATAAAAATAAAAAAAAGAATTCCACCCGGAGGAGGGCTTGGAGGAGGCAGCAGTAATGCCGCCTGCGTGCTTAAAGCGATGAATGAATGGTATGGTTTTCCTTTTTCAAATTCTTTTCTTATAAAAATGGGACACAAGCTTGGTGCTGATGTCCCATTTTTTATTCAGGGAGGGAATGCCATTGCAAGCGGCATAGGTGAAAAACTTGAAAACTGTAATATTTTTCTGCCTTATTATATTTTGCTTGTATATCCCGGATTCAGTGCATCAACGGCAGCGGTTTACAAAAATGTTAATTTAACATTGACAAAAAACAGAAAATTTAATAATAATGCTCTGTTAAATATGTGTAAATCAGACGGAAGGCTGGATATAAAAGGGTATCTGCACAATGATCTTGAATTCGCAGCGTGCGGTCTGTATCCTGAACTTAAGGCAGTAAAAGATAAGATGGCTGATTTTCTCCATGAAACAATTTTCATGACGGGAAGTGGTTCATCTTTTTTTGTTCTTTTTTCTGATTATTCAGAAGCTGAAAATGCTTTTAAAAAGGTGTCCCGGCAATGGAAAACATTGGGGATGACACCTGAGAAAAAAATTTTTCTTACCTCCTTTGTGCGGGGTGCGAAAAATCATTGTAATAGTAAGTGTTCACAGGGCACTGCACCTGCAAACACCTGCGGTTTGTAAATTGACTGTGAACGGTTACTTGTGATAATAGTGCATTTTTTTAATGGGGCGTAGTCAAGTGGTTAAGACACAGGATTTTGATTCCTGCATTCGGAGGTTCGAATCCTCCCGCCCCAGCCATCAATGGACCAAATTTATTTGAAAGAGATTTTTTATGAACGGAATATCAATTTTTTCAGGAAACTCAAATCCTGAACTTGCCCTTAAAATCAGTGAATATCTTGCAAAGCCCCTTGGCAAAATAAAAGCAGATAAATTCAGCGACGGTGAGATACAGCTTGAAATTAAGGAAAACGTCAGAAAACAGGAGGTTTTTATAATCCAGTCAACCTGTGCCCCTGTTAATGATAATCTTATGGAGCTGCTGTTGATGATCGATGCTCTTAAACGATCATCTGCGAGCAGGATAACAGCGGTCGTTCCATATTTTGGATATGCACGCCAGGATAAAAAAGTGACTCCAAGGGTGCCGATAAGTGCAAAACTTGTTGCGGATTTAATCACGAGTACAGGGGTTGACAGGGTGATAACCCTTGATCTTCATGCCGGACAGATTCAGGGTTTTTTTAATATTCCAGTTGACAATTTATATGCCGCTCCTGTTATCCTTGATCATATTAAAACCAATTACGGCCATGACGACATTGTGATTGTTTCTCCCGATGCCGGAGGTGTTGAGAGGGCAAGGGCATTTGCAAAGCGCCTCCATGCAGGGCTTGCCATAATTGATAAACGCCGCAGTGCTCCCAACAAGGCTAAAGCCATGGCTCTTATAGGCGATGTAAAGGACAAAATCGTCATTATCCTTGATGATATGGTTGATACGGCTGGCACTCTTACTGAGGCTGCAGGGGTTATTGAAAGACATGGTGCCAGGTCAGTACATGCCTGCTGTACCCATCCGGTACTTTCAGGCCCTGCTGTAAAAAGAATAGAAGACTCTTCCTTAAAGGCTCTTGTGGTGACAGATACAATTCCATTGTCGAAAGAGGCTGAAGCATGTGACAAGATACAAACGCTTTCAATAGCAAAACTTGTAGGAGAGGCAATTATCCGGAGCTATAGAGGCGATTCTGTCAACTCTCTTTTTGTGTAAACAATATAAATTAGGCTGCTGTAAAGCAGATACGGAGGAAATCAGTTGGAACTGATTAATTTAAAAGCTGAAATAAGAAAAGGAAAAGGAAAGGTGCATGCCCATTTTTTGAGAAAAAACGGGTCGGTTCCGGGGATAATGTATGGGCCGAAAATAGAGCCAATCATGCTGTCTCTTTCTGCAAACGATTTAACAAATATGGTCAGGAAACATGGTTCCACTGGACTTTTTATTAACCTTGACCTTGATGAAGGTAAAAAAACTGTGATGCTCAAGGATTATCAGATGGACACCTTTAATTTAAACTGTCTGCATGTTGATTTCCAGGAAATAGATCTTAATAAAAAGATTGTGGTCAGTGTGCCGATTGAAATTACAGGTGAATCTGAGTCCATTAAAATGGGCGGGGTTCTTCAGCCTATAAGGCGTGAAGTTGATGTTCTGTGCAGGCCTGCAGATGCTCCTGAAAATGTTGTTATTGATATATCCAGTCTTGAAATTGGGGATTCCGTTCATATTGAAGATATATCTGTGGGAGATGAAATTGAATTGCCCCATGATGTTAATTATACTATTTTAAATATTGCACATCCAACGGCAGAAGAAGAAGTTGTTGAAGAAGAGGAAGATCTGGAAGCAGAGACTGAAGAAGAAACTACTGAAACAACTGAATCTGCTGCAGAGTAAAAGATTACAACCCCTATGTCTAACAATCCGATTGTCATGCTGGCAGGTCTGGGGAATCCCGGAGCAAAATATGCCCGGACCCGCCACAATGTCGGCTTTAGGATTGTTGATTCCTTAGCCGACAGGTTTTCTCTTTCCCTTGATAAATCCCGTTTTGATACAAAATACTCAAAGGGTACGGTTAATGGTATCAAAGTAATTCTTGCAAAGCCCCAGTCTTTTATGAACAGAAGCGGGTTCCCCCTCCAGAAAATTGCCGCTTATTTTAAAATTAATACATCAGATATTATTGTTGTACATGATGATCTTGACCTTGAATTTGGGAAGATCAAAATAGTTAAGAACCGAGGTCATGGCGGCCATAATGGTATCAAATCCATTATTGAAGCTCTTGGGACAAAGGATTTTATCCGTGTAAGAATAGGTATTGGCCGGCCCCATGGCAACAAAGAGGTGATTTCCCATGTTTTAAGTTCTTTTCAAAATAATGAAGAAAAAGAACTTGAAGCCATTGTGGAAAAATCCGTTGACACCTGTTTAATGATTATGGAACAGGGCGTTAAAAAAGCCATGACTGTCTGCAATAATTGTTCACTTCCTTAATTATTTTTCTATTTGATCAATGGGTGAGTTTATGATATATATCATTAAAGATGGCCGTAATGTTCATTAATTTAATCGGTACGTGAACAAGAACCTGTGTAGAAATAAATGCATGCTTCATATGCAGGATGCGGGATTTTATTTTTTTTTAGTTTTTAGACTAACTGAGATTTTTAATCGTGCAGCGAACAGGTAAATGGAGCAAGTTTTTTGTTTAAACACGAATTATAACAAAAAGGCTGGTGTTAATGATGGGGGAGAAAATTAAAGATAAAATTGAAAAATCCGGAAGTAACGGGAAAAAGGAGTTTATCAAAGGTGACATAGCAGTTTATCCTGCCCATGGAGTTGGTTATATAAAATCCATTGAGAATAAAGTGATAAACGGTGAAAACATGAGTTTTTATATGATGAAAATCGTTGAAAACGGAATGGTGATCATGATCCCGACTTCCAACGTAGACTCTGTCGGGCTTAGAAATGTTATTTCTGAAAACGAGGTTTCCCAAGTTTATAAAGTTATGAAGGAAAAGACTCATAATGGCAATAAACAGACCTGGAATCGAAGATACAGGGAATACATGGATAAAATCAAGACAGGATCCATCTACGATGTTGCTGAGGTTTTCAGAGATCTTTTTCAGTTAAAACTTGAAAAGGATCTTTCCTTTGGCGAACGTAAGCTTCTTGATACAGCCCAGAGCTTACTTGTTCAGGAACTTTCCATTGCAAAGGATGTTGATGAAGATGTAATGCGAACGGAGATTGAACACTTGTTTGATTAATTTTTTCAACTGCATTAAATTCTGGTGACTATACGTAAGACCGACAGGCGCATCTCAGGCGTTTGTCGGTTTAATTTTTTATATGGAAGTTTTATTTAAAATAAATAAAGAGGATTACGGGCAGAGGCTTGATTTTACCCTGTCGAAAATTTCTAATTCCTGGTCAAGGAATTACGCATCCAATCTCATCAAATCCGGGCTTATCGTTGTTTCAGGGCAAAGGAAAAAAACAGGCTACAGGTTAAAACCAGGAGATATCATTACAGGAACGATACCCGACTGTAAAGATGAGATCTCCATATTACCCGAACCCCTTGATATTGATATACTATATGAGGATAATCATATTCTTGTAGTGAATAAGAGAGCTGGTATGGTTGTCCACCCTGCATCGGGCAATTTTTCAGGAACCCTTGTAAACGCGCTGTTTTATCATTTTCCGGAAATAAAAAACGTTGGAGAAAATCCATTAAGGCCGGGCATTGTTCACAGGCTTGACAAGGATACAACCGGCATAATGGTTGTCGCGAAAAACAACTTTGCTTTTAATTTTCTTAAGAATGAGTTTAAACAACGTCGCGTTTTTAAAAAATACCTGTGTCTTGTTAAGGGGAATATAAAGGAAAATTCAGGCAGGATCACTTTTCCCATTGGACGCGACAGAATAAAGCGGAAGAGGATGTCGGTAAACGCCCTTAACTCAAAGCATGCTGAAACTCTGTGGCGAGTAAGAAAAAGATTTGATATTGCAACTTTTCTCGAAGCAGAACTTAAAACAGGCAGGACTCACCAGATAAGGGTTCATTTCAAAGCCCTTGGGCATCCCCTTGTTGGAGACACAACTTATGGTTTTAAAAGAAGAAAAAGATCCAAAAAAAATAAAGATTTTCTGTCAATCATGGAAAAGAACATCTCAAGGCAGATGCTGCACTCGTGGAAGCTTTGCATCCGGCATCCCTTTTCAGGCAAGAAATTTAATTTTACAGCACCTCTCCCAGATGACATGAAACAGGTGCTTTTCAGTTTGTCCGTGGTTTAAATGTTTTTGCTATTATTCACAGCCACAGATCTCCACTGATTAGCGCTGATATTTTTTATTATTAATTAAGGCTTTTTTAAATTCCGGTTTTCTTCCGAAATTGAATAATAGACCAACTGCACTGTCAGATTCAAAATAAACCATCTTCAAGCTCATCATAAACTTAAAAAAATTTTAAAAATAAACAACT
>CAZLBE010000145.1:0-5825 GCA_964557635.1 uncultured Desulfobacterales bacterium | reverse complement strand
CTTACAAGTTCTATTATTTTTTGATGAATATCCATTGTTTTTTAAATTTCAAATTTATTATGAAAGATTTTTTCCATTTGCAGGGATTCAATATTATGGGGAGGTTTAACCTCATTCGGATATCCAATTGCAATAATCGATTCTATTTTTATGTTTGCAGGGATATTAAGTATATCCTGAATATAGGCTTCGGAACTTATGGAATCATTGTGGTTTCTGCCGCGTATCTGTATCCAGCAGCTTGAAAGGCCAAGGTTTTCTGCTGCAAGCTGGATAAAAACAGAAGCAATGGATGTGTCTTCCACCCATGTATCTGTTTTTTCCGAATCACCGCATACAACAAAGCCAAGTGAGGCATTTTTTAAAAAAGAGGAACCATGGGGTTTTGCCTTTGACAGCTTTGACAATATTTCACTGTTATCAACAATGACAAATATCCATGGGTTAATACCCCTTGAAGAAGGCGCCCTTAACGCTGCTTCAACAAGTTTTTCTATTTTTTCTTTTTCAATACTGCGGGGTTTAAATTTTCTTATGCTTCTTCTTTTCTCAATAAGCTCAAAAAACATTAAAGCTCTCCTTTAATAGTTATCTTTATGACAGAACTTAAGTATTAAAGTACTAAAATCTACTGTAAATGAGTTATGTCTATGGTGCCATCGGACATCATTTTATTGAATTTCTGTTTTAAAAATTTTTTAAATTTATTTCTTGTTACCGGCCATAGAAGGAGCAGGCCTGAGCAATCGGTTAAAAGTCCGGGTGTTATCAAAAGAATGCCTGCAACAAAAATAATCAGGGCATCTATTAGATCCTCGGCAGGCATGATTCCCTGCTGCATGTTTTCCCTCACTCTTATCAGGGTCTGCATGCCCTCCATTCTGGCAAGCCATGCCCCAAAAAAACCTGTGCCAAGAATAATAATAATCGTATTAAACCCTCCTATGATTGAACCTACTTTTATGAGAAAATAAAGTTCTATCACGGGAATAATTGTAAAGCACATAAAAAGTTTTAAAAGCATAGTATAATTTCTCCTTGATGGAATAACCGCCATGGGGCGGATACAAAATGTATTATTTATCTTCTAATAATTGCAATTAATTATTGCCTTGTCAACCTGAGGACGTATATTCCAAAATTTGGGTAAGTCATTAAGGATTAAACATCAGAGCATTAATTTTACCGCTAAATCACAGGTTGCGAACAAAAATTAAAAACAGAAAAGTTCCTGTACCCATGATCACCATGCCGCAGGGAAAGGCAAACCTTAAATTAAAATAATCCATGGCAACACCCGCTGTTATGGAACCAACCATCATACCCATGCTGTGCGCCATTGTGATAATTGACATGACAGAGGCCATTGCCTTTTTTTCGTTTCCCATGAGTACGGCCATGGCCATGACCGCAGGCATTGATATCCCACCTCCAAGTCCGAAAAAACATACCGAGAAAAGAAGATCTGAATATGAATGGGAGTGTGCAAGCATAAACATTGCAATGGAGCAGATCACTCCTCCTGCCCCCACCATTATTCGTTTATTAAACCTGTCTGCAACATAGCCCATGGGAAGCTGGAGAAGTCCGCTGACAAAAACGCCAAGCATCACAAGCAGTCCCGTTGACGCTCCTGAAAGGGCAAATTGTTTATCTGCAAATATTGGAAGAAAACACCAGATTACCCCGATACAGGAAGTGTAGGCAAATCTGTATGAAAAAATTGCAAAAAGGCTTTTATTTCCTTTAAGAATAATTTTCCATGGAACAGATGCACGGTCTTTTCTTTTAATATGTTCATCTGAAACCGCAGGAAGGAAAATAAAACTTAAAACAAATCCTATTGCCGAGAGAATTGCCATGCAGATGAAAGTTCCCTGCATTGACCATACGTCTTTTATTACTCCTCCCATAAGCGGGCCAAGGCTTAAACTTGAGAACATTGACATACTGAAAAGCCCCATGGAATAGCCTTCCCTGTTCTTTTCAGTGATCTCTCCGATATAGGCCTGGACTACCGGCATTATCATTGCCGAGGCAATTCCCTGAAGGAATCTGATTAAAATAAGGGAATTCACATTGGCAAACCATACAAAGGCAATTGCTACAAAGACATATCCTCCAAGACCTGCAAGTATAAAAGGTTTTCGTCCCTTCGTGTCTGATAATTTTCCAAAATAGGGCAGAAAGATAGTTCTTGAGAAAGCAAAGGAGCCGAAAATCATTCCGATATAAAGGCCGTTTGCCCCAAGCTTTTCTGCATAAAGGGGAAGAAGAGGAACAACCATGCCCATACCGATGACAATAACAAAAATAGTAAAAAAAAGGGTTATAAATGCACCTTTTCTGTTGGAGGGAATCAGCCCGGCTCCTTTATTAAACCATTTATTTAAAATTATATTCATTCCGGATTTAATAACAGGTTTATGGTTGCGAAATCAACCATGTAATGTTAAATGTTTCTCGATAAGCGTAATAACTTACGTTTATCAATAAACTGGTTTTATAAATTAAGGATATAACAGGGGGAGGACAGCCATGGAAAATGATTTAAAATGTGATAATTCCGTTTCACAGGGAACCTATATTATTAATAAAGCCCAGAGTGTAAATCTTGATCCGAAAATTTTGTATGAAGCTGTGATAGATCTGTCCACAGATGGCCTTTTAACTGCCAATTGCATTAACATGGCAGCAGGTATTTTGTTAGATAAATTAGGCCTTCCAAATTATTTCTTTGAGAATATAACAAAAGACTCGTTAAAAAATATTCTTGCATCCATTGCAACAAGCATGAAATACAAGGGTGGGAATGTTGTCCTCCATGGGAAAATCGGTAATATCGGTTTTGATCTTGAGCAGGGCTTACAGACGCAGCGGATGAGGATTGCAACCGAAGAGACCCGTGATGCCATGGAAAAAGCACTTCAGCCTCTTCTTACAGGCCACAGACGGGAATATTATTTTTGTCCTGAAAATAACTATTATACTTATATATTCAGGTCTGAAACGGTCAATGACTATAAAAAAGAGGATTTTAAAACTTCCAGATTCCTGTTCAGCCTTGCAGGGGACTATGCGATTACCCCTAAGTTCACAAGACAGCGTTATGAAAAATTTTTAGCGAGTGTGGAAAAAGCGGCAACCCCTCTTATTGAAGTTTTTAACCTTCCTGAAACCGGCCAGACACGACTGGTGTTCAACAGTGATTTTGCCCTGCCCCAGCTGCCTATTTTAAGAAAACTGTTTGCGGATCATGACCTTATTTTAAAAAGAGCCTACTGGGAACCCTATATTACCAAATCATCTGTTCCCTCTTCCATCTGTTCCCTGTATGTTGACGGAGAACTCTCAAGAAAACAGGAAACAGCCGTTGTCAACGATATGTGTGCATATCTTTCATTTGAGGTCAGCGGTGTGACAGAACTTTATGAACAGGGAAAATTAAGTTTTAACGAGATGCTGTTTGCCGGAAATGCAATAGAATTTGTTCATATGTTCGTGTTTCAGGAGAAGGAGAATAAAACTGACAGAGAAATCATGGAAAGCCTTGCAAGCAAAGACCATAAAGCGGCCTTTGCAGGAAGAATATATGAATCAACAAAATCCACTTATACTTTTAAACTGATACTTGAGACAGTAAAGGAAAATCCGGATCTGATTAAATTTTTATTTGATCTTTTTAACAGAAAATTCAATCCACAAGTAAACAACAGGCCTTCAGAAGAAAAAATCCAGGCAAAATTCAAGGAATTTGAGAAAATTATTGCCGTGAGATTCATGGATTTTGCCCATGGTTATGATATTTTTCAATTCATGTTTAAAATAGTGTCCTGCACTTTAAAAACCAATTTTTACAAACCTGAAAAAAGATCATATGCATTCCGCTTTGACAATCGTATCCTTGATCCCCTTGTTTTTGACAAGGCTGTGTTTGGCATTTTTCTTATCAACGGCCATTATATGTGCGGCACACATTTAAGGGCCAATGATATAGCAAGGGGAGGCTTGAGAATGATCCGGGTTACTTTTTCCAATCATTCCTTTGAATTAGATCATGCTGTTTCTTTAAACTATGCCCTTGGTGCGCGCGCCCAGAGGCTGAAACACAAGGATATATGTGAAAGCGGTTCCAAGGGTGTTGTTGTGCCCCATGCTACATACGGAGGTGGCGCTTACAGTAAGGAAGCTCTGTTTGATTACACTGAAGGCATAATGAACCTCATGCTGCCGGATAATTCCATTGTGGATTATTATGGAAAACCTGAAATGATCTTTTTCGGTCCTGACGAAGGAACAGCACCTTTAATGGATGCCGTATCCTACCGGGCAAGGGATTTAGGATATAAATACTGGAGGACCATAACAACTGGTAAGAGTTTTGGGATTCCCCATGACACATACGGCCTGCTTGACAACGGGGATGTCTTTGGTCTGCTTGATGCAAAAGACAAAGGTACAGATCTCCGGATAAACGGGAAATCCGTTATTATAACAGAGGATATGGATGCAATATACGATATAATAGGCGGGAAAATTGAAATGAGCGGTATGACCACAACAAGTGTTATGAACTCCTTCAGAACGATGATTGCCCATTACAAAACAAAGGAAGAAGACTTAAATCTTATCATGACAGGAGGGCCCGGAGGAGATCTTGGATCAAATCAGATCCAGTGCTATAAAGGGAAAATATGTCTTGTCATTGATGGAGGCTCTGTTCTGTACGATCCCGACGGGCTTGATAAAAAGGAATTAATGAAACTGTGTTTCATGCGTCACACATCACCAAGGGCAAATTCTCTGAAATTTCCCGTGGACAAATTAGGCCCAAATGGTTTTCTTGTCCCAAGGAAGGCAAAAAATATTACCCTGCCCGATGGAACCTATGTGGAAGACGGCGCTATTTTCCACAGGACATTTCTCACCGAGCCTGAAAACCGCAGGTTCTTTAAAAATGCCAATATTCAGGCTTTTATCCCCTGCGGCGGGGTGAAAGACACCATTAACCATTCTAATGTGGATGATTTTCTCAATAATTTAAAGGAACTGAAATTTATTGAAGAAGGGGCAAATGTGTTTTTTGATGATGCTGCAAGAAGACATATTGCATCTACAACTGAAATTAAACAGATCAAGGATTTCACGGCAAATAAGGGCGGAGTTTTCTCAAGTTCCACAGCAGAAGTTTTAAGTGCTTTTCTGTTCCAGGATGATTACGATGAGAAACTGCTTCAGCATACCGACACAAGATGGGCGCTTATAAAGGATATTATCATGCTTGTGAAAAAATATTCTGCTGCTGAAACTGATATGCTGATCAAGATCCATGAATCGGATACATCTGTTCCGTTGTTTGAGCTTTCCGAGACCACAAGTGAGTATATTTATTCTCTGCAGGCCGTTTTTGAAGAGAAACTTGCCGAAATTCTCAAGGATAAAAAACTTGTATGGAAAATTCTGAAAAATTATATTCCAGCTACACTCATTAAAAAAGTTGGTAAAAAATCCATCATTGACACATTAAATTCAAAGAAACTTAATGCCTATCGCAACGCCATTATCACAAAGAAATTATCCTCCATGGCTTTTTATAAATTCGGCCTTCACTGGGATAAATTTTTAAAAGAGCTTGATAAGGATTTTTCAGGTGCAGTAAACAGGATTGTGGAATAAAAATTCAATTAAAAGTCCCTGCATGAAATAAAAATTACCGGCCGGAACAGTTTTTTTTACTCCGGCCGATAATTTTATTTAAAATCATTTTAAGCTGAACACTTTTTTCAGCAGGGCAGTTGTCTGTCTTACAGGATTTTCACGGATGG
>CAZLBE010000144.1:0-5851 GCA_964557635.1 uncultured Desulfobacterales bacterium | reverse complement strand
GCTTTCGGGTCCATCAAAAGGACTTTTTTTATCGCTTCTTTTCCTCCCATACCACCCGGTATTGTTAAATCCATGATAATTACATCAAAAGGCCTGCCATTATCTAAAGATCTTTTGTACATATTTAATGCCTGTTCTCCATCTGCTGCAGATTCGGACGAAAAACCAATGGCGGCAAGCATTGCAGAGGCAACCATCCGGATTGTTTCATCGTCATCCATTATCAGAATTTTTGCAGTATCTTCTTTTTGGGTATGCCTTTTTTCAGTTTTTTGTTCCTTTGGCAAATTACCGGCATTTCTTTCACTTTTCTCTGGCTTTTTATCCATGCATGCTGGCAGAAAAACAGTAAAACATGCGCCTTCACCAAGTTCTGATGCTGCGCTAATATGACCGTTATGTTTTTTTACAATTGAATATGCAACAGCAAGGCCAAGGCCATTGCCGGTATCCTTTGTAGTAAAATAAGGATCAAACACCCTGTCAACAAGTGCATAGTCTATTCCGCATCCCTCATCCCGTATTGTCATTTTTATATATTTTCCCTTTTCCAGATTTGCTGTTTCAGATTCTGCAAGTTCAATATTTTTTAGACTGATATAAAGATTTCCTCCATCTGGCATGGCCTGGCAGGCATTGATTGTAAGATTGGAAAGCACCTGCTCAATCTGCCCCTTATCAATTTCTGCCATCCACAGATTATCAGGCACATCAAAAAAAGGCTTTACATTGCTGCCGGAAAGATCAAATTCTATTATTTCTTCAATCAGTTTGCCCACTGCCCTTTTTTCCAGTACAGGTTTTCCACCCTTTGCAAAAGTCAAGAGCTGTCTTGTAAGACGAACTGCCCGGTGCATGGCGTTTTCTGCTTTTTCAAGAAGTTTGTATTCAGGATGATTCTTTCCAAGTTGTGTTTTGACAATTGAAATGTTCCCGAACATGCCCGTCATTATATTGTTAAAATCGTGGGCAATACCGCCTGCAAGGGTACCGACACTTTTCAGTTTATCCATTTTCTGCATCTCTTCCTGCATTTTTAACTGCTCTGTAACATCCCTGAACACCAGCACCACACCTGTTATATCACCGTTTTTATCTTTAATCGGGGCTGCTGAATCTGCAATCTGATATTTCTGTCCATCCCTTGAAATTAGAACGGTATGATTTGCAAGACCTGTAATTTTTCCAGCTGCAAAAACCTTATCAACGGGATTTACAGTTTTCTTTCCTGTTTCAGAATTTACAATATTAAACACTTCAGAAAGCTTTCTGTTTTCTGCATCTTCAACTTTCCAGCCGGTCAATTCTTCTGCCACCTGATTCATCAGTTCTATTTTACCTGCTCTGTCACATGTAATAACTCCATCTCCAATTGAATGTATGGTAACAGCAAGCCTTTCTTTTTCATTTAAAATCTCCTGTATAGATTTTTTTCTTTCATCAAGCATTTCATTGGCGTATTCCGCCATCCTGTCAAGTTCAGCAAAGTAAATTAAATCCCTGTTAACCGGTTCATCAAACATCACAGCCCTGTCAAAAAACGAGACAAAAAGGCTGAAATCATTTTTAAGCCTGCGTGTCATTATTCTAAAGGAAAAAAGAAAAAAACAGACTATTGCAGATATTAAAAGGAAAAAATAAAAAACCCGTATCTTTATTGCCCTGTTTAATCCAGCCTGCATTGCTATAATATCCTTCTCAACATCATCAAGATATACACCTGCACCCACAATCCATTTCAAATCGGAAATTCCGCATATAAAAGATGCTTTTGGAGATTCTTTATTTGGATCATTTAATTTTATCCATGAATAATAGATATAATCTCCATCAGGAGATAAAGCTGCTTTATATTCTTTTTTAAATATATTTTTTGTTTTTTTAGGGTGTTTATTAAAAACTTCCCAGAGTTTTTTTGGTTTAGAGATAAGTTTTCCGTTTGACACAAGGGTATCCCCGTTAAAACGATTGACAAAAATATATCCTTCCCTGCCAAAACGTATCCTGCTTATATCTTTAAGCAGATCGGTTTTTATCTGATTTTTTACATCATCCACATACAGACCGGCTCCGATTAACCAGTTGTAAGGTTCAAACAATTTTACAAAGGATATTTTTTTAAAGTCATTTCCTTTTTCACCGGGTTTTGTCCAGTGATATTCATAAAAGCCCTCCTTAGAGTTTTTTACAATGTTAATCATATCCTTTATAATATATTCCCCGTGTGTGTCCTTTATATCTGTAGAATTTACACCTTCAAGTGCAGGGTTAACTGGGAACAGTGAAGCCTTCCCGTCAAAACCGTTGATAAAATAGTAGCCTGTATTCTGCTCAAACCGTATGGGCCTTAATGCATTGACGATCATACGTTTAATTTCATCACCGGTTTTATCTGCTTTGTTCTGCCGATAAATATTTTCCGCAATCAAATACGCTTCATAAACCCTTGATCTGATTTTTTTCTTTGTTAATTTTTCACTTTCTGCTTTTTTATCATTAATAATATCAACGACCTGTTTGACTTCCTGTTTGATTATTTGTTTCTGGCGGGCTGTGTATTTTAAACGCATCTGTCTGCTGGATAAATTAAAATCATGATAAGAGCAGAGAAAATCAAGCAGAACAACACTTCCACTAATTCCGATTATAAGAAAAATACCCCATAACTGAATAAATCTGATAAGATCGGTTTTTGTCTTCATAATTTTTCGCCCTTTCCAGCTGCAACAGAAAGCTGGCCTTCATGTTCAAATAATACAGATTTTTATATTAAATTTCTGCCAGATATATTTAATTACAAGAAAGTTGCTTAGTCTTTGATCCCATGTCTGTTGAGAGGCTGTCTTTGGACCACCAGATCCGCCTTATGGCCGTTTATATGAAATAGAATGAAATCTTCATGCCTATTTCATACTTTGTTGTGAGACGGGTCTGGACTTGAATCCAGATCCGCCTCATGGCGGTTATATAAAAATTTTACAAACCAGAGTATGATTATCATGCAGACATAAACAGGGAAAAGTCAATAAAAGTTTTTTTAAAAAAGAATAGAAGGAGCTACTGCTTTGGCTATATCATAAAAAGGCTGATTTTAAAAAAATTACCGAACCAGCATGACCTTAATATCCATGACATTGGTATTTGTTGGGCCTGTTTTGAAAAGGTCTGAAATTTTATCAAAAAAGAAATAGGAATTGTTGTCCCTTAAAAATTGTTCCGGTATAAGGAAAGAGGCTGCAGCCCTCTCGACTGTGGTATGATCTGCAATGGCTCCTGCCGCATCAGTGGGGCCGTCGCTGCCGTCTGTTCCTGCACTTAAAAGAACAGTATTTTCCATATCTTTTATTCTTATGGCAAAGGCAAGGGCAAATTCCTGGTTGCGCCCGCCTTTTCCTTTTCCCTGGATAGTTACGGTGGTTTCTCCGCCGGACAAAATGCAGGCAGGAGGCTTTACAGGGTGTCCCGTGGCAAGAATCTCTGCTGCAACGGCAGCATGAAATGATGCTGCATCCATGGTTTCGCCCTGGATCATGGAGGAAAGGATTAAACTGTTGTATCCAAGCTGTTCTGCTTTTTTTTGTGCATTTAAAAGCGCATTGATATTGGTTGCGATAATTTTATGAAAAACTTTTTCAAAGACCGGATTGCCCTTTTTCAGGGTTTCCGGGAAAAGGCCCTCATTCCCCTTTGTAAGGTGATTTATCACAGATTTGGGCAGACGATTTTTAATGCCGCGGGTTTCAATAATTTCAAGGCAATGACCGAATGTTCCCTCATCTGCCACACCAGGACCCGAAGCGATCGTTTCAAGGTCATCACCAACCACATCGGAGAGAACAAGACAGATCATGGTGGCAGGATATACTGCCTGTGCAAGAAAGCCGCCCTTTATTCGGGAAAGATGTTTTCTTATTGTATTTATTTCATGAATGTCAGCACCGCAGCCAAGGAGAATTTCAGTTGTTCTCTGTTTGTCTTCAAGGGTTATCCCCTCTGCAGGAAGTGTCATTAAAGCTGAACCTCCGCCTGAAATCAGACAGATCACAAGGGTGTTTTTATCGGCTTCTTCTGCTGCTTTTAACAACTTTTCTGCCCCTGCAACGCCATTTTTATCGGGTACAGGGTGCGCAGCCTCGACAAGATCTATCCTGTCGGATGTAAAATTTGCATTTGGAAAGTTGGGAACAAACCTGTTGTGTGCCTTAACATGGCCGTACTTTACAATGACTATTCCTGAACTTATCCGGTCTTTAAAAATATCTTCAATGGCGCTTGCCATGGATGCCCCGGCCTTTCCAGCACCTAAGACAATAATTTTTTTAAATTTATCAAGGTTATATGCATGCTGATTCACAAAAAAAGTATCGTTTTCCAGTCTGCAGCAGCCATGGATGCAGGTCTCAGGCTTAACTGCTTCAAGCCCTGCATTAAATATTTTTACAGCATCCTGCCTCATTTGATTCAGAATAGATGAATTTTCCATGGTTATCCTCTCCCGGCTTTAAGGAGCTGCCAAAAAATAATTTACTTTTGTTCCCCGGCCACGGGAAAAATCTCGGGGTTTACAATGTGCGGAACCCTGTGATTTTGATAAAATGCAATGATGTTTTCTGCAGCAAGCACGGACATCTGATTTCTTGCTTCAATTGTTCCCGATCCCACATGGGGAAGCACGCATACATTTTCCATGGACAAAAGTGGATTATCGGGCTTCATGGGCTCAGGGTCTGTCACGTCAAGGCCTGCACCCCATATTTCACCATTTTCAATGGCAGATATCAGGTCTTTTTCATTATGCACAGGGCCCCTTGAAGTATTGATAAAAATTGCAGAAGATTTCATTTTTTTAAAGCCAGACCCGTTAAAAATCCCTTTTGTTTCAGGGGTCAATACGCAGTGAACTGATAATACATCACTTTTTAAAAGAAGTTCTTCAAATCCTACATACCGGGCATTTAAAAGTTTTTCCCCGTCAATATTTCTTTTTCTGTTATGATAAATAATATCCATGTCATAGGTGTTTCTGCAGCGCTGTGCCATTTTAATTCCGATACGCCCAAGGCCGAAAATCCCGAGTGTTTTATTTTTTAATTCAATTCCAAGATTTCCCGTTGGGTTGAAATACCCCCATTTACCGCTGAGAATGGTTTTATGCAGAAAAAACATTTTTCTTGCCACAGCTATCATTAAACCGAATGCAATGTCTGCCGTTGCCTCGCTCATGGCATCGGGAGTAAAACCAACAGGAATGCCAAGGCGGGTAGCTTCTGCAATATCAATATTGTCATAACCCACGGCAAACTGTGAAATAATATCAAGATGGCTGCAATGCTTTAAAAAATTTTTATCAATCCTGTCGGTTACGGTGCAGAGCAGGGCATCATGATCCTTTGCCCTGTCCATCAGTTCAGCCTGGGTCATGGGTCTTTTTTTATCCCACAGGGTGAGTTGAAAATTTTCTTTTTCAAGAAGCCTGATCCCGGCCAGAGGGTATTTTCTTGACACAAGTATTCTCTTTTTCATTAGCTTCCATCCTTTATTTGTAAGCGTTCACAGGGCACTGCACCTGCAGCATTGGATTTGCACTTTAAGTACTTTCTTCGTCTGCTTGCACGCGCCTTGCATCTGCAGCACCCTGTAAATGCTTACAATTCGCGAATTGACTGTGAACGGTTACAGTATCCTGTAACGTCTTACTCCTGGTTTTTCTGTCACAAAGTTTTTCTGTCACAAAAAACAAAAAAAACGCTATATGGTATCAAATTTTAAGATCTGGTACAAGTCCCATTCTCCTTGCAGGTTTTTTCTTTATTTTCAATGCTTTTCAACATTGCAACTTCAGGGCGGTTCA
>CAZLBE010000143.1:0-5919 GCA_964557635.1 uncultured Desulfobacterales bacterium | reverse complement strand
ATAACCGCCATGAGGCGGATCTGGATTTGGCCCAGATTGCCTCACAACAAATTATTAAATAAAAGTAATTGTTTACATTTTATTTCATATAAAAAAGAAAGGAAAATAACAGATAATGCAGTTTATAAAACCTGGTATTAATTTTGATTTTACAGGGAAAATGACCAAAGCTTTTGCCTTTTCCCTAACGTTGATCCTGATCAGCATTGTATCACTTGTGATACATCATGGTCCGAATTATGGTATTGATTTTGCCGGAGGAACACTGATTCAGGTTAAATTTGCAAAAAAGGTTCCAATTAAAGGAATCAGAACGGGGTTGAACAAACTTGGACTTGGAGACTCATCTGTTCAGAATTTCGGGGATAAGGTAAATGATGAATTTCTCATAAGAACCAGTAAATCAGCCACCGGCAATAGCGAATTATCGCAGAAAATCATTACAAAACTTACAAAATCAACGGGATCTTCCCTTACAATAAGACGAATAGAAATGGTCGGGCCCCAGGTGGGTAAGGATTTAAGAAAAAAAGCGTTGCTTGCGATGTTTTATTCTCTTTTATTTATCACGATTTACATTTCAGGCAGATTTGAGCTTAAATGGATGCTTTCAGGTGTTATGGCAGGTGCTTTAATGACAGCTGTTTATTTTCTCTCCATTTTAAATATGAGTATTCCCATTCTTATTACAGCGGCTCTCATCGTGACCCTGATACTGTTCTGGTTTTTAAATCTCAAGTATGCAATGGGGGCCATCGTTGCTTTGATCCATGATGTAACCATTACAGTGGGGGTTTTTTCCGTACTGAATCTTGAATTTTCTCTGCCGATTATAGCGGCACTTCTTACAATTATTGGTTATTCTTTAAACGATACAATAATTGTGTTTGACAGGATCAGGGAAAATATAAAATTTAAGAAGAAATTATCCCTGTCTGAGCTGATCAATAGAAGTATTAATGAGACTTTGAGCAGAACAATTCTTACATCGGCAACAACCCTTTTTGTTCTTTTTGCTCTGTTCCTTTTCGGCGGAGAAATTATACATAATTTTGCATTTGCAATGATTGTGGGAGTATTTGTTGGTACATATTCCTCTATTTTTATAGCAAGTCCCATTCTTCTTGCATGGAAAAACAAAGCATAATGTTATGAAAGAACTTAAGGTAAATTTTGTGTATTCTATTTTTATCCTTGTTTTTATAATGTTTTTAGTATCTTCATTGTCCTGCACATCCATCATGCACGTAAAAAATGATACGGTAAAGCATGAAGAAAAGGATTTAAATAATAAGAGTTTACAGCAGAACTCACAGCCAGTCAGCAAAAAGGTACCGGAAACAAGTGAAGCACAGATAAAAGCCAGGCTGAACAGGCTTAATGCCGATTTATATAAGCTTGAAAAAAGAATGGAGTCCCAGGAGGACTCCATCCAAAAAATGAAAAGCCAGATAGACCGGCTTAAAAAGTCCAATAAAAAGCCTCACAATAAAAGAAATTCATTGGCATCCATTCCGAAATCCTTTCGGAAAAAAAGTTCATCAATGGCTGGCAGTTCCCATACTGAAATGAATTTTCCTGTTTATACAACACCTGAAAAACTTTATAAAAAGGCAAGAAGTCTTCTTCTTGAAGAAAATTTCAATCAAGCTGCGATACTGTTCACAAGGTTCATTAAGAAATACCCCCACAATGAATTAGCCGACAATTCAGTTTACTGGCTGGGTGAATGCCATTATTCAATGGGTGATTACAAGGGTGCAGTCAAAATTTTCAAGGGCCTTGTAAAAAAGTATCCCAGGGCCGGAAAAGTACCGGATGCACTTTTAAAAACTGCATATGCATATCTTGCCCTTGACGATACAGACAGAGCCAATTATTATTTGAAACAGGTTGTTACAAAATATCCTTTTACCGATGCAGGAGATAAAGCAGCACTGAAACTTAGGGACTTTCAATAAAGGCCAGCCATGAGGCTGATCCGGATTTACCGCAGACAGGTACTCTGCTGTCGAAACATCAAGCAACATCTTTACATAAAAAGAAGGCCATGCCGTAAATCAGGCAAAAAAAGCAGATTATTTTTTTAAGGGAGATTGCCGGAACAGTGGGTTTCAAATATCAGGAATATTTGCCATGGCTTGTCTTGAAGAATGTTCCAGGGGTGGGTAATTACCTGTACAAACGTCTCATTGACAGATTTGAGACTCCTGAGACAATTTTTAATGCTGATGAAAACGAACTTAAAAAAATCAAGGGGATCACTTTAAAAGCTGTTAATGGCATTATTTCCTGCAGGTCTTTTCCCCGTAAGTTATTTGACAGGGCAAAATCGGAACTTGATATCATTCAAAAGGCCGGTTTCAATGTCGTTACCATGAATGATCCCCTTTATCCCTGCCTGCTTAAGCATATTCCGGATCCTCCTGCTTTTTTAACCTGTATTGGTGATCTTGATAATGTCTATCCCTGCATTTCCATTGTTGGTTCAAGAAAGGCAAGTTCGTATGGTCTGAAAGTTGCGTGGGAATTGAGTTGTGATCTTGCATCAAGGGGATTCAGGATAGTAAGTGGTATGGCAAGGGGCATAGACAGTGCTGCCCATAAAGGAGCCTTAAAGGTAAAGGGGAAAACAACCGCTGTATTGGGAACAGGTCTTGGCAGGATTTATCCGGCAGAAAACAGAAAACTTTTTCATGATATTGCCGATCATGGCGCTGTAATTTCAGAATTTAATGTAAATACCGGGCCCGATGCGAGAAATTTTCCTGTAAGAAACAGAATAATAGCAGGTATGTCAACGGGAACCATTGTTGTTGAAGCTGCTGCAAGAAGCGGTTCATTAATTACAGCAAGACTTTCTGCAGAATATTGCAGGGAGGTGTTTGCAGTGCCGGGAAGTATTCATTCATTTAAGAGCATGGGCACCCATGACCTACTTAAACATGGTGCAAAGCTTGTTGAAAATTACAGGGATGTTGTTGAAGAACTCGGGCATATGGTACATCTGGAAGAATTCCATAATATTCCTTTAAAATCTGATATCACAAATAACTGCCATGGGGCAAATCCGGATTCAGGTCGAAAGCTCGCTCTAAAATCCTGCACAGACAAATACCAGAGAACAATTTTAAAAATTATGGAACCATACCCACAGCACATTGATACGATTATTGAAAAATCCGGCATGGATGCAGGCGGTATTTCTGCTGCCCTGCTTGATATGGAACTTAAAGGTATAATAAAACAGGCTCCGGGAAAATTGTTTTATATCATTGAAACGTAGAGTTAAATATTTGTTATAGGAGTAAACGTGAATAAACCGCTCTTGATTGTAGAGTCTCCGACTAAGATTAAAACTATTAAAAAATATGTTGGTAAAAATTATAATGTGGCTGCAACCGTAGGACACATAAAAGATCTGCCTCAAAAAGAACTTGGCATAGATATAGATAATAATTTCAAGCCGAAATATGTCAATATAAAAGGGAAATCAAAGGTTATTCAATCTCTGAAAAAAGCTGCAAATGATACAGATACAGTCTATCTCGCACCTGACCCTGACCGTGAAGGTGAAGCAATAGCATTTCATGCAGCTGATATACTTAAAAAAAAGGGAAGACAGTTTGTCAGGATTCTATTCCATGAGATTACAAAAAAAGGTATAACCGATGCTTTAAGCCATCCTCTTGAACTTAATTATGATAAATTTGAAGCCCAGCAGACAAGACGGATACTTGACAGGCTTGTGGGATATCAGATTTCTCCTCTTTTATGGAGAAGAGTGCAGGGTGGCTTGAGTGCAGGCCGTGTTCAATCCGTTGCCGTAAGAATTATCTGTGACAGAGAGCGTGCAATAAGAGCTTTTGAACCTGAAGAATACTGGACTATAACAGCAGATCTTCAGGCAGGTGGACCACCTGTATTTTCAGCAGCTCTGACAAAAAAGAACAATAAAAAAATAAAAATTTCAAATAAAAATCAGGTTGATACAATACTCAAAGAGCTTGAGCCTGCTGATTTTATAGTGGATGAAATAAAAAAGAAGACCATTAAAAAAAATCCTTTCCCTCCTTTTACGACAAGTAAACTCCAGCAGGACAGTATTAACAGGCTGCGGTTTTCAGCAAAAAAAACCATGATGGTCGCCCAGCAGCTTTACGAAGGTATTGAGATAGGAACAGGTGGTCCTGAAGGCCTCATAACTTACATGCGTACCGATTCAACAAGGATAGCATCTGAAGCTGCCATTGGGGCAAAAAATCTCATTAAAGACAGGTTTGGCAGTGCATATGCATTAGATAAACCGAGATTTTTTAAAAATAAAAATAAGGCTCAGGATGCCCATGAGGCAATAAGGCCTGCGTCTGTTGATAATACACCCGAAAAAGTAAAACCGTATCTTAATCCTGATCAGTTCCGTTTATACGATCTTATATGGAAACGTTTTGTAGCATCCCAGATGGCCCAGGCTCTTGTAGATCAGAATACTATTTTGATAAAAGCTGATGCATATACATTCAGCCTTGGTGGAACAAGTGTAAAATTTCCCGGTTTCATGGCACTTTATAAGGTTTCCGAGGATGTAAAGGCAAATGAAGAGGATGCAAAGACAAATAAAAAGGATAAAAACAATAAGAACGGGCAAAAACAGGCTCTGCCTGACCTTGAACCCGGTATAAAACTTGAGAAAAAGAAGATTATACCGCTGCAGCATTTTACAAAACCACCGCCCAGGTTTTCTGAAGCATCCCTTGTTAAAGAGCTTGAAGAAAAAGGCATCGGCAGGCCCAGTACCTATGCTGCCATTCTTTCCACGATAAGGGATAAAGGGTATGTTGACCTTGTAAAACGGTATTTTATACCAAATGAACTTGGGTTTATTGTGAACGACCTCCTTGTATCTTCATTTCCCGACATCCTTGATACGGCGTTTACCGCAGACATGGAAAACCGCCTTGACAATATCGAAAACGGAACCAAAAAAGCCCTTGATGTTTTAAATGAATTTTACTCTTCATTTAAGGAAAAATTAGAATCTGCCAAAAAAAATATGCTCAGTGTAAAAGGGGTAGGTATTGAAACCGGTATTAAATGCCCTTTATGCGGCAGGCCTTTAAATATAAAAATGGGAAAAAACGGTCATTTCATTGCCTGCACAGGTTATCCTGACTGTACTTTTTCAAGCAATTATACACGGGATGAAAAGGGCAGGATTAAAGTAAGTGAGACAAAAATTGATAACACAAAAGTAAAAGACTGTGTTAAATGCGGAAAGCCCATGGTGAAAAAAGAGGGGAGATTCGGCGAATTTCTTGCCTGTACAGGATATCCGGAATGTAAATACACAGAATCTTTAAACGGAGGTGGACAAGCAAAAGAAACTGGTATAAAATGTCCTGTAAAAAAGTGTTCCGGAATGATTATGGAAAAAAAATCAAGGCGTGGAAAAACTTTTTTTGGCTGTAACAGATATCCTGAATGCACCTTTGCAAGCTGGGATAAACCGGTAAATCAAAAATGCCCTGAATGCGGTTCTCCCTATCTAATTGAAAAAGAAACGAAAAAGGATGGCAAGTTCCTGAAATGTCCTGAAAAGGGCTGTAAATATAAAATAAAATTATAAATCCATTCAAACACTTACAAAAGGAGAAATCAAAATGAAAAAATCTTTTATGGGAATTGTTATTTCTTTATTCATGGCGTTATTTGTATGGGGATGTGCAGCAAATATGCAGGTTGAGACCATGCCGGGATTTACACCCCATGAATTTAATGCAAATCATTACGCATCGGCCGTTGATAATTTTCTCGTTATAATTGACGTTTCAGGTTCCATGAATGAAAATTACAAGGGCAATAAAAAATTTACCATCGCAAAAGCCGTTGTACAACGTATGAACCAGACACTTCCTGAAC
>CAZLBE010000142.1:3500-5923 GCA_964557635.1 uncultured Desulfobacterales bacterium | reverse complement strand
TCCAAAGTCAAAGGCAGACATTGAGGAAGATATTTGTCCCTAATGTCAAAAGATGTTAACCAGTGTTAAAGGATGTTAATTTGATCAATTTGATTTTTGAACAAACATGAACACCCTTTTTATTGAAGGAATTTTATTACTCCATGGCCCTGGTAATAAGATCTTTACCAACTACTTTGTAGAACTTTGGATAAATAGTCATCATTTTCTTTTTCCAAACCTGTTTTTCTTCAGGCGTTAAATAATGAATTTCAACCTTTCCCGAGGCCTTTATTTTTTTAAGGTATTCAAGATTAACAGCCTGTGCCTGCTTTCTGCCAAAAGCTGTTGCATCTTTTACAGCTTGCAAAAATATTTTTTTCAGGTTATCGGGAAGTTTCTTCATGAATATTTTATTTGTAACCAGCATATAACCAAGATATCCATGATCACTGATCGTCATATATTTCTGTACCTCAAAAATTTTCTTTGTATAAATATTGGATAAAGTGTTTTCCTGACCGTTTACCACTCCCTGCTGGAGTGCACTGTAAACTTCCGAGAATGGAAGAACCTGGGGATTTGCGCCAACGGCTTTGAACTGGGCTTCGAGAACCTTTGATGACATGATCCTGAATTTAAGCCCCTTTGCATCGGATGGCTTGATAAGCGGTCTTGTATCATCGCTTAATTCCTTGAACCCATTATCCCAGTATGCAAGTCCTACAAGACCTCTTTTGCTGACCAGTTTGAGGATTTCCTGTCCCACTTCACCGTCTAACACCTTGTGAAGATGGTTTTGATCCTTAAAAAGAAAAGGCAGATCAAATAACTGAATCTGGGGTACAAAACCTGTAAATTTGGAAAAACTCGGTGCAGCAATTTGAATGGCATTCATTTTAAGGGCTTCAATTGCTTCCCTGTCTCCGTAAAGCGATGCATTTGGATAAATTTCAACCTTAAATTTTCCATTGGATCTTTTTTCAATAATCTTCTTAAAATACTCGGCAGCTTCACCCTTTGGTGTATCCACAGCCACAACATGACTGAATTTAATTTTATAGGTTTTAGCAAAACCTGTAATGGCTCCCATGGAAAGAATCAGTGAAACAACAATCATCATTTTGATACACTTCATAATTAACTCCTTTAAATAATTAAAAACCAATAACGGCCATGAGGCCGATCTGGATTTGGCCCAGATTTACCTCAAAGAATCAGAGATTCTGACAAATTTAGGGTCGTAGACGCGTAGCCAATAAGCGCAATAACTTACGTTTATTTCATATAAAGTTCTCATTTGACCGCCGTGAGGCGGATCCGGACCTGTCAAAATTTATTGATAGAGACTTTCAGATAATTACCCGATTTTAAAATCTGGCACAAGGCCAGAAGGAGGAAGTCGTATTAGTCATACGTCGACGACTGATAACGAAATGAAATTATTTTTATGAAAGTCTATAATTATTCAAATTTTTGAATCAGTCTGTTTTAAAGCTTTCAGATATAAAATCCGGAAAATATGAATAATTTAAGTGTATTTTATGACAGCAGGGGGAGGGAGTCAATTCGGGCAAATTCTGATTCTTATGTAAAAATATTTCTTACAGAACCTGATATTTTCCCATGGGAGGTAAACAAAAAACCCCCTGCCCAAAAAATAATTAATCCTGGACAGGGGGTATTTTGTAAAAAGTGTAAACTAAAAGCAGTCACCTTGGACGACCACAAGGGGGCGCCCCTACTTAATTTACTTAGTCTTCTTCAACAACGATTGCGTCCTGCTCACAAACTTCAACACAGCTCTCGCAGCCAACGCATTCTTCAGCATTAACAGGAACGGATTTATCATCCTGGAGTTCATAAACCTCAACAGGACATACATCTACACATTCTCCACAACCAATACATTTGTCGTGATCAACTACTGGATTAAAAGCCATTTTGTTTTAAACCTCCAAAAAAATTAACAATAAAAAAAGTAACAATAAAAAAAGTAACAACCAACCACATTTATGAAATAATAATCATAAAAATCGCATTTACAACAGAAATCATACCAAATCAAGTCTTTTTATTTTTTATAACGGCCATGAGGTCGATCTGAAGACTCTCAAATGGCCTATCCACAAAGGATAAAACTTTTATCATTAAAGATACTTAGCATAAGTTTCATACAAATCATCACTGGATTTTAAAATTTTAATTATCACCATCAAACTTTTTTTATTGATAAGGATTCCAAAGAACTTCTCATATAAAAACTGCATATTCTGCAATTTATTTAATTTCTACAAAACATATAAAAAAATATTTCCCAAAATGATTCAATAATTCATTTTTTATATTCTGCTTACCCCGGGAACAAAACAGATTTTTTATACCAGCACCAAAAAATCTATATAAACTTATATCCACAGACAAAAAATCTCCATCTTCTGTCT
>CAZLBE010000142.1:0-3400 GCA_964557635.1 uncultured Desulfobacterales bacterium | reverse complement strand
CCAAAAAATCTATATAAACTTATATCCACAGACAAAAAATCTCCATCTTCTGTCTGGTTTATTTCCTTTTGTTTAAACTTATTTCCTGATATGGCATTGTTTATTATTGCAGTGAAATGATCCTGGCATACTTTTTTCAAATTGCAATTCCCGCTGAAAACTTTATAATTCTCAACATGTAAAAGTTTCTCAATTCCGCTTGTATTTTCACCATCTTCTATGACCGCATCAAAATACTGTGCAACACCTCTGCTTGTTGTAGCAAGGACAAGCGGTTCCTTAAAATTAAAATACTTTATTTTTTCTGTCAATACGTTTGCCCAGGCGCAAAGCCTTTTATCGGTCATAAAAATACCCGGGTCAGAATCATGGCTTACCAGAGTTTGATCGGACAAAGTATCTTTCAATTCTCCTTTTACATCTGAAAAGACTTTTTTTTCCTCTTCAGTAACCATATGAAACTTAAGGTCGATTGCATCTTTTTCTGCGTCATTTTCATGGGCAAGCCTTAAAAATAAAAGTGCATTAAGAAAATTTTGATCTTTCCCGTTATCTGCCTTATTTTTTGAAGCAGAAAAATCCCGGGTTCTTTTTCCTATTTCAGATCTTATGTTTGCAACCCCTGTATCACTTGTAAAATAAGGTGTTTTTCTGAAAAGCGTTTTTAAAGAATCAATATTGCCATTGTTAAGCAATGCCCACTTTTTATATTCTTTAAGCGTTTCAATGACAGGTTTAAGTTCACCCCCTTGTTCCATGAACACAGGCTCAATGGATGTATCATGGTGCAGATCCGGGGCTTCTGCTTTAAATTCCTCTTCGGAACTTGTGGACAAAAAAGAAAAACCGTTAAAACAGGTTAAAAGAATTTCAGCATCTTTTTTTCTTAAATATGTAAATGGAAAAGACAATGGTTTCAAAGTGAACACCCCCTATCAGGATTTTACTATCAAATTTTGCGATCAAATTTTTATTGATCAGATTTTACTATCAAATTTTACTATCAAATTTTACGGTCCTGGATTTCAACGCCACGGGCATGAAGTTCATCTCTTATTTTATCTGCCGTGGCCCAGTCTTTTTTATTTCTTGCATTTTCCCTTTTTTCCATAAGCATAAGAATATCTGTTGAATATTGTTTTTTAAAATCAAAATTAAAGATTTTCAGAACAGAGTCAATATCCCTGAAAAGAGACATCACTGATGCAGCGCCCTTTTCATCGATATTTTTCTCTGTCATCAATATATTCAGATCTTTTACTGCCTTAAAAAGCAGGGAAATAACCTCTGAAATTTTAAAATCATCATCCATGGCAGATAAAAAGCCATGTTTCAGATCATATAAAAACTGATCAAGATCTTTAAATGGCTTTCCATCCTTCACCTCTGCAAGTGCATTAACACACCGGTCAAGTTTTCCAAGGGAATGTGCTGCCTGGTTAAGCCCCTTATCTGATAACACAAGATTTTTCCTGTAATGACCTGAAAGAAGCCAGAATCTCACTACACGCTCTTCCCATCCCATTTGCTTTAATGTATCAAGGTTAATATTACTTAATTTCTCAACTCCAAGAGATCCGTCATAATTAACACTTTCACAGTGAAACCAGAATTTTGCAAGGGGTAAACCCGTTGCAGCCCGGCAGATGGCCATTTCATTTTCATGGTGGGGGAAGAGAAGTTCTTTCCCACCCGTATGGATATCAAATCCTTTTCCAAGAAATTTCATGGAAATTGCAGCACATTGAAGATGCAGTGAGGGACGGACATTCCCCCATTTTGTTTTTATGCATACGCCTCTTTTCAGTTCGGAAAGGCGTATTCTTTTCAATAAGGTAAAATCCCTTGGATTATCCTTTTCATAATCATCAAGGTCAACTGTTGCGCCAAGTTTCATATTTTCAAGGTTCACACCTGAAAGAGCTCCGTATTCATCAAGGCTTGAGATATCAAAATACAGTGAATGCAATTTCTCATATGCTGCACCTTTCTCCATAAGAACAGATGCAAGCTTTACCATGTCATCCACATGATCTGTTACAAGGGGGTAGGCTTCTGCAGGACGTATACAAAGCCTTTTTAAATCTTCCTTAAAATTTTTTATATGCTTTCCCGTGAATTCTGAAAGGGATTTTCCGCAGGATTCAGATCCCTGGATGGTTTTATCATCAAGATCTGTAATGTTGACAATGTGCTTTACTGCAAGCCCGCGGTATTCAAGATAACGGCACAGCATATCAGCAGACACCATTCTCCTTAACTGTCCCGGATCCATTCTCTTGTGGGCGGTGGGACCGCATGTATAAACACCTGCCCTGCCCTGTACCCCCGGTTCAAACCTCTGTTTTGTCTTTGTGAGAGTATTAAACAGTTTAAGATTTATGTTATCCTTTACCACAAAAAGAGAAGTTGAAAGATACCTTTCTCCACTGTCAGGAAATATAACAACAAGGGTCCCTTTCTGCATTTTTTCAGCTTCTTTAAGGGCCACAGCCATGGCAGCACCGCTGCTCATTCCCACAAGAATGCCTTCTTCTCTGGCAAGTTTTCTTGCTGTTTCAAAGGCCTCTTCATCCTCTATATTTACTTTTTCATCAAGACGTTTTTTTTCAAAAATCTCAGGCTGATAAGCCTCTTTCATATTTTTTAAGCCTTGAATTCCATGACCTAAAAAAGGCTCTGCCCCTATAATTCTTATCTTCGGATTAAGCTCCTTAAGCCTTCTTGAAAGACCCATTAAGGTACCGCTTGTTCCCATGGAAGCGACAAGGGAATCGATCTCGCCATGGGTTTGATTCCATATTTCCATGGCAGTTGTATGATAATGGGCTTTCCAGTTTGCCTCATTATTGTACTGGTCCGTCATGAAATATTTATCGGGATTTTCCCTGCCAAGCCTGTAAACCTCTTCTATGGCACCGTCTGAACCCAGATGCCCGGGGGTTAATATAATTTCAGCTCCCCTTGCCTTTAAAATACTCTTTCGCTCTTCACTTGCAGATTCCGACATGGTTAAAAGAAGAGGATATCCTTTTACAGAACAGATCAGAGCAAGGCCAATACCGGTATTGCCGCTGGTTGCTTCGATCACTGTTTTCCCGGGAACAAGTTCTCCTGATTTCTCACCCTGCTCGATCATAAAAAGAGCTGCCCTGTCCTTTATGGAACCTCCCGGATTAAAGTACTCAAGTTTAGCAAGGATTCTCACCCCTTTAAAAGGATTTATTTTCTTTATCTCCACAAGGGGGGTGTTTCC
The DNA here is from genome assembly GCA_964557635.1 of uncultured Desulfobacterales bacterium. Classification (GTDB taxonomy): domain Bacteria; phylum Desulfobacterota; class Desulfobacteria; order Desulfobacterales; family Desulfobacteraceae; genus WGCX01. The sequence continues at coordinate 144 of CAZLBE010000142.1, read as the reverse complement.
TATGGAATCAAGTATGGAATAACTCATTTTGCTTCCTGAATTTTCTATTTTTTAAGTAAATATTCAACTTATAATGTCAATGTAATATGTTATTATTCAGCCACAGATCTCCACTGATTAGCGCTGATATTTTTTATTATTATT
>CAZLBE010000141.1:0-5932 GCA_964557635.1 uncultured Desulfobacterales bacterium | reverse complement strand
TATTTTATAAAATAATAGGGCTGAGAAAAGCGTTATAATATTTGTATCTTATCAGTGGCCAGGCAATGTCAGGGAGCTTGAGCACACCATTGAGGGTGCAATGAACATTATTGGTACAGGAAGGGTTATAAGGCTTAAGCATCTGCAGACCCATTTTTCAAACTGGCAGGATAAATCGCTGCACAGGTCAAATGGAGAACCACATGGGTCAGACAGTGCCCATAAACAGTCAGACAGTGCAAGTGAGTTTTCAGGTACAAAAAGGCCTGAAACCCTGTCCGGAAATAAAACGCTCGATGCAGCTGATCCTTTGACCAACAATATCCATTCAAACACTGACAGGATCAACCTGATTAAAAACCAGTCAGACCATGAAAGAAAAATTATAACGGATACGCTTCACAGCAATAACGGAAATATTACAAAAACAGCCATGGCCCTCGGGATTTCAAGGCAGCTTCTTTACTACAAAATTAAAAAATTTAAAATCAATCGTGGAAAAAAGAGTAACTGAACTATTTAAAACAATACTTTTTGTTGTTTTGTTGTACTAAACAGCTCTTCGGCTTAATTCAACAAGGCCATCCACTCATATGGAACAGAGTCGTGGCGTTTTGAGTCTTACAAAAATTGGTGTTTAATTGCCTTTAACCATGCCGTTCATCCAGCTAACCGGTGATGGCAAGCATTAGATTCAAAAAGGGGATTACAAATATGGATTCTCTATTCAAAGACATACCGGCTGAATTACCTGAAGAACTTATTGAAAATATATGTTCAACTGGCAGTGTGAAGATTGAGCGAATTGTGTCGAGACGGCACGCTTCACCTGAAGGATTTTGGTACGACCAGGATCAGAATGAATTTATTCTGATTGTGCAGGGAAGTGCCGGGCTGAAATTCGATGGGGAAGATGATATTATGGTTCTGAAAGCCGGTGATTATTTAAATATCGCTTCTCATGTAAAGCATCGTGTCGAATGGACTGATTCTTCATTTGATACAATATGGCTTGCAGTGTACTACTGAAATTTCAGTCTTTTAAAAGCGTTGAATAGACGGACTGTGATCCTCAGCTTATCGCCGGCTGTTGCACTTTGCTCCAACGCTGGTTTTATACATAAATCATCAACACTGAGATTATTAGAATGTTAGAAATGATAGATATTGGGATTGAAAAATTTAAATTCTTTTTTGATGTTGGAATTTCACATTTTTGCAGGATAGCAGTTGTAACACATAAGAAATGGACACATAAGCTTGTCGATCTCCAAGGCAAATTATTTAAGAGTATAGATATGAAATGATTTCCGAACGGGTAATTTCCTGCTGATTCCATTCGTTATTTGATAAATTTTCCCGTTAGGGAAAAATTAAATTGATTTGTTTTATCTATCATGATATTTTCCCGTTAAGGAAAATTTTTTGAGAGGTGTACGAATTGGATTCGAAAAGTATCGGTGAACGAATAAAGACCGTCAGAAAAAAACAAGGGTTCACGCAAGCAGAAGCCGCAGGTTATCTTAATGTTGGGATACGTTTCTTGTCTGAGCTGGAGAATGGAAAACCGACAGTTCAGCTTGGAAAAGTATTGCAGGTGTTAGAAGGTCTTGGATATGAAACTCTGCTGGTGCCAAAATCTAAAAAAAAGATTATAAATTACGTCAAGAAAAACATGAACGATGAATAAACTTTTTGTGTACATAAATGGTATCCTTGCCGGTGAACTTTGGTTGGATGATCAAAAAAAATTTTGTTTTCAATATTCAAAAAAATGGTTGGGAGGGCTGGATAGTTTTCATCTATCCGTTTCCTTGCCTTTACAGGAAAAACCTTTTCTGAATGATAGCTGTTATTCTTATTTTACAAATCTTTTTCCGGAAGCAAAGGTGTTGACTGCTCTTTCACGGAGATTAGGTATTGCTGAAGAGGATAAATTCTCCTTGCTCGGGGCTATAGGAGGAGATTGTGCCGGCGCCGTTTCTCTTTATCCCACCGATGTCGATTACCTTGAACCCAATGAGTACAAATATGAACTTTTTTCAGAAAAGGATTTAGTAAAAAAATAACTGAGCTGGGGATAAATCCGTTGCTGGCTGCAGAAGAAAGAAGACTTTCCCTGGCAGGAGGGATGGAGAAGCTGCCGGTCTATTCTTTAAAAGACTGCTTTGATTTGATCCGAAGAGAATGTTCAAATCCTATTGAGGATTCAAGGAAGCTTTTCAATCGGATTTTGTTCAAAGGGTTGATCGGTAATAACGATGGCCATGCAAAGAACATTTCTCTGCTTCACGATGCAAATGGGACAACATTAGCGCCATTCTATGATTTGGTTTCTACGCAGGTTTATCATCAGTTTACAAAAAAAATGCCGATGAAGATTGCCGGGAGGAAAAGAAATTTTGCCCATCTTCAAAAGCATCATTTCGATTCTCTCAGTGAAGAGATTCGCATAAAGCCCAATATGGTCATTAGAACAGCGTTAAATTTAGCAGACAGGATCATATCTGTTTCTGAAATAACGGCAAGAAAGTTTAAAGCCAGGTACGGATCTATTGAAATGGTTGACAAGATCAATGCTGTGATTTCTTTTCACACAAGATCACTGATTGCTACTTTGAGTGAAGATCCAGTCCGGAGATAGCTGACCTACATAGATCTTGTTTCCATTTTACTGATATTTTACAAAATTTTTTTTCATTATCCCTCCTCCCAAAAAAAAGAAGAAAATAATCAAATACGTCATACTTGACACATAGAAATGTGTGTCGTGATGTAGTTTAAAAAGGAGGGGCGTTATGACTACGAACTTAGCAATTGATAATCAATTATTAGAAGAAGCATTATTGGTTAGTGGACTCAAAACAAAGAAAGACACAGTAAATATCGCCCTAAAAGAATTTGTTAGTAGAAGGAAGCAGCAGGAAATACTTGAGCTGTTTGGTAAGCTAAACCCAGATCAAAATTATGATTACAAAAAGGGACGAAAAAATTGAAAGTATTGGTTGATACCCCGATTTGGTCATATGCACTTAGGTCAAAAAGAGCAGGATTTGAGCAACAGGTAAAGAAACTTGAAACATTAATTTCAGATCAAAGAGTCCTTATCATTGGTCCTATTCGGCAAGAAATGCTATCAGGTTTATAAGAAATAGAACGTAATCTATTACGCCTATTTCATCTTTTGTTGTGAGGCAAATCTGGGCAAAACCAGATCGGCCTCATGGCCGTTATAGCGAAATAAAAAAATTCGAGAAACTAAATAGTAAACTAAAATATTTCGAGAACTCACCGGTAATTGATGAGGATTATATTGAAGCGGCAAAATTTTCAAATATTTGTCGAAAAAATGGTGTTCAAGGCTCACATATAGATTTCTTAATTTGTGCAGTTGCTCACCGGTTGCAATCGAAGATTTTCACAACAGATAAAGATTTTGAGCGCTATCAACTTCATTTGCAAATACAATTGCTTAAAGTCTAAGAAGAGGTCTAAATGGGAAATAAATGCATTTTAAAAACGACCATGGCCCTCAGAATTTCTTTGAAGTAGCCTCATTAGATCTAAGATATATGGTAAGCCTTTTACTTCAAAGGAAAAGACAAATTAGTGATCTGTTTTTTTCATTTCATCACTCATTCTAATTGCTGTTCTTTCTGCGCCTTGAAGTTCTGGCTCAGAATCACCCCGAAAAGAACCACACCAGAGGCCATGTACTGGACATTGGAAAACCGTTCCCCCAAAACCATGGCACTCATGATCAGGCTGAAAACCGGAATCAGATTGATAAAGGCAGTGGCCTGACTGGCGGGAATTTTACTGACTCCGTAATTATAAAGGCCATATGCGCCCAGTGTGACGGCACTGCCCAGATAAAAAATAGCATAAAGGGGAACAGGTTCAGCCCTGACAGGCAAGTGGGTGCTTGGCAGAAACAATACCGGAAAAAAGAAAACAGCGCCGGTAAACGCCTGAATAAAGGTTAAAAAAAGAGGAGAATAATTTTGGGTTAATTTTTTAAGGGACAGGGCATAGCCGGTTGCACAGACCATAGCCACAAATTCAAGGAAATTGCCCAAAAGGGGATTGGGACCATTAACAGAGGCTTTGGAAGCAAAACTCAGCCACAAAGCGCCCATGATGGCGATGCTGAAACCGATACAGGTCTTGATTGTCAAATGCTCTTTTAAAATCAGCCATGCACCAATTGCAACCAACAGTGGCATCATACTGGTAATCATTCCTGCCTGAGCAGCCGAGGTGTGAACCAGGGCCTCGGCTTCAAAAACAAAATACAGGCAGGGTTCACAGATTACCATAAAAACGATGTACTTGATATCTTTGATTCTGACGTGGATATTTTTAAACACAAAGGGGAAAAACAATGAACAAAGACTGGCCACCGCCATACGACCGAAAATGACCACCATGGGATCATAGATGCCAAAGGCCAGTTTCAAAACGACAAAGGTGCTGGCCCAGAGCATCATGGCCAGCACCAGACAAAAATAGGGAAATAGTGGATTTGACTTATTCACATTTTATCCTAACTTACCATATAACGGCCATGAGGCCGATTTGGATTGAGTTTCAGACCCGCCTCAAAAAATCAAAGATTCTGACAAATTATGGGCCAAAGGCGCGGAGCCAATGAACGTAATAATTTACGTTCTATTTCTTATAACGGCCATGAGGCGGATCTGGACTTGGCCCAGATTGCCTCACAACAATGTTTGAAAAATTCGCTCTGATATCCAGAGTTTTTCATATAAAAAGCAGTGCATTGAAATCCGACAGTTAACTTTTTGCTCTATTGTTGAAAAATTATTTTAAAGTAAGTACGGGGCAGGGGGCTTCCAGTATTACGAACTGAGCTGTTGAGCCAAAAACGATTTTACCGAGTTTTGACCTTCTTTTAATTTCAAGAATAATTTCGTCCACTTTTTTTTCCTTTGCAAACTCAACAATATCTTCTCCCGGAGTGAGCCCTCTTATGAGAAGATGGGTTTCACATAAGACACCATTTTTTTTAAATTCTTCATCTGCAAAGTAGTCAAGTTTGCTTTCAGCGTCCATAATATCGGCTTTTGATGAATCTGAGGCACTTGAGGTAACAAGATACACAGATGCATTTGATTGTTTTGCCCTTTTAACGGCAATATCAATGACTTTTGAAGATTTGTTCTTCTTGTCATAACACACTAACAATTTCATTTGTTTTTTCCTTAAATTTTTTGTTTTTTGATGACAGGTCTCTTAGTGCCTTACCCCTGAATTTCTGTAATAAAAAACAAGAAATGTAGGCACATGGGTTGCGGGCATAGCTCGCTTTAGACATAATCTGCATGGCAGAGTTTTTGTAAATCCCGTGCCTTTAATTTAAAAGATTTACCATGAACCCCGGGATTTAAAAAAATTTGGTCCTGTTTAAGGAGTTCTCTGTCCATATATACGGGTAAAGGATCTTTATGGCCGAAGGGAGGGACACATCCGACTTCGTATCCAACACTTTCCAGGACCTTGCCAGGCTTTGCAAATGAGACTTTTTTTGTTCCGATCCCGGCAGCGGCTTCTTTCCAGTTTACCCTTTTGTTTCCGGGAAGGACAAGAACCACCATCTGTTTTTCCTTTGTTAAAAGAACAAGGGATTTTACAGTTTCAGCTTCACTTACATTCAAGGCTTCAGCCATTGCAGGATTGGTAAAAACCGGCTCGTGATTAAAAACTTCATAGGAAATTTTATTGTCTTCAAGAATTTTTACAATATTTTCCTCAAGTGTCATTTATAGTTCTCCTTTCATCTCATTTTTTTTTCAGCTTACTGCCTTTTTGCGATTGTTTGTTTGTAGATCAACCCCATGGCCGATATATTAAATCGCAGTCTCTTTCACAATTTTGGCAATATATTTCACTTTCACATCTTTTTTCGTTT
>CAZLBE010000140.1:0-5952 GCA_964557635.1 uncultured Desulfobacterales bacterium | reverse complement strand
ACACGACGCTCTTCCGATGATCGGAAGAGCGTCGTGTAGGGAAAGAGTGTATTTATTTTGCCATTGATATTTATGTGATCCATTTAAATTAAAATAAGGACAGAAATGAAGAAAAAAGCAGAAAACAGGGACATACGAAATATTGCAATTATTGCACACGTTGACCATGGCAAGACAACACTTGTGGACGCTATGTTTAAACAGAGCGGTGCTTTCAGGCAGGGCAAAGTGGTGGATGAAAGAATCATGGATTCCATGGATCTGGAAAGGGAAAGAGGAATAACCATTTCTGCAAAAAATTGTTCAGTTACATGGAAAGATATTAAAATCAATATCCTCGACACCCCGGGCCATGCTGATTTTGGAGCCGAGGTGGAAAGAGCCCTGTCCATGGTGGATGGAGCCATACTTCTCGTGGATGCATCCGAGGGCCCTCTGCCCCAGACCCGCTTTGTCCTTAAAAAAGCGCTGCAGGCGGGTTTAAAAATAATTGTTGTGGTTAACAAAATTGACCGCCCGGATGCAAGAGTTATGGAAGTCCTTGACGAGATATACGACCTTTTTATTGACCTTGATGCAACGGATGACCAGATCGATTTTCCTGTACTGTATGCCGTGGGAAAACAGGGTATTGCAAAGCATAAACTTGAGGATGAATCAGATAACTTAACTCCTCTTTTCGATACCATTCTCAGTGAATTTCCGCCACCCTCATTTGATCCTGACGAGCCGTTCCAGATGCTGGTTTCTGATCTTGGGCATTCCGACTATACAGGAAGGCTTGCCATTGGGAAAATAGCAAATGGCGAGGTAAGTTCAAGGGATGAACTTGTTGTCATTGGAAAACACGGGACGCCCGAGCATATAAAAGTGTCAAGTCTTCATACTTACAAAGGGGCTTCATTAGAGACTACAGAGCATGTTGATCCGGGTGATATTGCCGTTGTTTCCGGCACAGATGATTTTGAAATAGGAGACACCATCTGCACTAAAGAACACCCCAAGGCTCTTCTACGCATCACTGTGGATGAGCCCACTGTTTCCATGACATTTATGATTTCAAATTCTCCTTTTGCAGGGCTTGAGGGAAAATACGTTCAGTCCAGCAGAATTCGTGAGCGCCTTGAAAAAGAGGCTTTAATCAATGTTGCGATTTCCGTTGACGTTGACAACACAGCGTCAAAAGATTCATTTATAGTAAAGGGAAGAGGTGAATTCCAGATGGCGATTCTTGTGGAAACCATGCGCAGGGAGGGGTTTGAACTGTGTGTTGGCAGGCCCCAGGTTATCTACAAGCAGGGAAAAAACGGAGAAAAACTTGAGCCCATTAAAAAATTATACGTTGACTGTGACGAGGCGTTTACAGGAGTTGTTACTGAAAAATTGTCCATAAGAAAGGCAAGGCTGGTTAATCTTGTTAATACCAGAGGCCGTGTGAATATGGAATTCTCAGCTCCGGCACGCTCACTCATCGGATACAGGGATGAATTTTTAACGGATACCAAGGGGACAGGTATCATGAATTCCATTTTTTCAGGTTTTGAACCTTACAGGGGAGAATTTCCCACGAGAAGAACAGGTTCAATTGTAAGTGACCGTAAGGGAAAAAGCGTGCCATATGCCCTTTACAACTTAGAGCCAAGGGGAAGGCTCATGATAGTTCCTGGAACTCCTGTGTATGAGGGGATGATCATAGGAGAGCACAGTAAAGACAAGGATATTAACGTAAATCCCTGTAAGGAAAAAAAACTTACAAATATGAGGGCTTCGGGCAAGGATGAAGCAACAATATGCTCGCCTGTAAAGCCTTTGACCCTTGAACATGCTTTAAGTTTCATCAGATCGGATGAACTTGTGGAGGTGACTCCGAAGAGTATAAGACTTAGAAAGAAAATACTTTCAAAACAGCAGAGATACCGCAGTTAAATAAGGAGGAATTATAATGTCCGGTTTTAAAGCAAATGCCCTTCCCCTTCTCATAGGAAGTCTGCCAATGAAGGATCATAAAAAAGCAGCGGAACTGATCCTTGAGTATACCCCTGAAATCCCTCTGTGGCCCCAGCTTCCACTTTACAGGGAAGAGGGAATGATGGCACAGTTCCTTCCGGGAATGCCCGGGTTTACCGAATCACCCCAAGGCAAACTGTTCATTGACACTGCAAAGGATGATTTTGATGAAGAATATCTGAAATTTTACGAAGATTATCTTGCCGTCACAGAATCAGGGGCAGATCTTGCCGGATCAAGATTTACCCTGACCCATAAAGCAGGCAGGGGTTTTTATGAGTTTTTAAGGCAGATCGATGCTTTATCCCAAATAAAACAATTTATAGCTTTAAAGGGGCAGGTGTCAGGCCCTGTAACATTTGCAACCGGTGTATGCGATGAGAACGGCAGGGCAATATTTTACAATGATCAGATGAAAGATGCAGTAATAAAACACCTTGCCATGAACGGAAAATGGCAGGCAGAGCAGTTTGCTTTACGGGGGTATCTGCCCATTATATTTTTTGACGAGCCCGGACTTGCAGGTTTTGGCAGCTCTGCATTCATTACCATCACAAAACAGGATGTAAAATCAGCCCTTGATGAAGTGATTAAACCGGTTCATGATGAAAAAGGGCTTGCAGGTGTTCATGTATGCGCCAATACTGAATGGGATCTGCTCCTTGACTCAAAAATCGATATTATAAGTTTTGATTCATATTCTTTTTTTGATAAATTCATGCTCTATCCGGAAAAGATAAAAACCTATATGAAACGGGGAGGGATTCTTGCCTGGGGCATAGTACCTACATCAAATAAAGACGATATTGAAAGGGAAACAGAAGAAACTCTTTTTGAAAAACTGTCAGGACAGATAGATTCCATGACAGAACTTGGCATTTCAAGGGAGATGGTTATAGAACAGTCCTTTGTTACACCAAGCTGCGGAACAGGATCAATTGATTTCAAGTCCGCGCAAAGAGTTCTTTTTTTAACATCTGAAGTGTCAAAAAGGATAAGGTCTTTAAAAAAATAGAAAGTGTTTTATGAATACGGTATTTCTGCTGCTGCAGGGTTTCTATTTTTCTATTTTTTTATCCTTATTTTTTTGCTTTTTTGTTTTTTTGTCTGCCACCTGGCAGGAATTTCTCATTCAGGTGGATATACCCATTTTGGGTAGAATATAGACCTGTGCAAGAATATATACACCTAAAAAAATAAGAAGCAGAATTGTTTCTTCCATATTAAATATCCTTATTAAAATAACCGCCATTATGCCAATCAGGACAATCCGGATTAACGGATTAATGAAGACCTGTTACAACATATGATACCCAAAAGCGAATATTTTTGCAATCATTTTAAATGCAGACATCGATCATTAATATTTGACGAACTTTTTTTATGACATACTTAAAATATTGTGATGTTGTATTTTATTCATCAGAAATTTGAAAGGAGAATTTTATGGGAAAAAATGATACTCTAAAAATACTAAAACAGGCTATTTTACTTGAACTCAGGGGCAAGGCCAGATCTGTCCCATGGCGGTGATATGAAAATCTATAGAACATTTTTTTAATATTTCAGTATATAGGTCTTGATAATTTTTTTCAATTATCCTATATAAACCTATTGATGCAGCAATTTTAGCCATGGCTTCAGATTTATACCTGAGTCCATGAAATCACAGCAAAGTAAATTTTAAAACCTGAGTGCTCTTTTAAATAAAAATATCAGAAATCCTGCCACCTGTCCGGCCTCTTTCGCCAAGGATACATCACAAGTGTTTAATTTGTGCGAATCAGGCCATGGTCCTTTTTATATGAAATAGAGTGTAAATTACTACGCCTATTGGCTACGCGTCTACGACCCATCTTTTGTCAGAATCTTTGATTCTTTGAGGTAAATCTGGGCCAAGTCTATATCGGTCTCATAGCCGTTATATGAAACTCCTTTCAGAATTTTTGTGTTTGACAATTTTGTTTCGTGTCTTGGACTCCATTTTTGTCAACATTTATATTTTGTGGCAGGAAGCTGATTCCATGCCTCATGGCTGTTATGTGAAATTTTAACCTGAATTTTAGGAGTTTGTAAATGACAGAATCGGATCAATTTAACAAAATTATTGAAAAGGGAATATCCCTTGTTGACTTTAACACGCCCTGGTGCGGGCCATGCAGACACCAGTCTCCTATAATCAAAGAAATCAGGGAAAAGTACAGGGGCAGAGTAAATGTCCTTGATATAAATATTGACAAGGAACGGTCTCTTGCCTTTAAATTTAATATCAGGAGTATACCCACACTTATTATATTTAAGGATGGCAGGGAAATAGAAAAACTTGTGGGACTTAAATCTGAAGAAACACTTTGTGCGAGCCTTGACAAGGTCCTATAAATATTTCAAGTTAAGGTCGCGGTTCTTATAAAAATAATTTTACCATATTTTTTTTATAACCGCCATGAGGCGGATCTGGTTTGGCCCTGATTCGCCTCTCAACAAAGTATGGGCCAAAGGCGCGTATGCCAAAATCCGCTCTAATATTCGGAGTTTTTCATATAAAGAAATAGTGCGTTAATTACTACGCCTATTGGCTACGCATCTACGACCCATTTTTTGTCAGAATTTTTGATTCTTTGAGGCCGTCTGAGAGTCACCAGATCGGCCTCATTGCCGTTATAGAAAGCTTTAATTATAGTTTTTTTATAAGCTGATTCGCTGCTGTAAGCAGCGGGTCCCAGACAGGTCCAAAGGGCGGGGCATAGGCAAGGTCCGTCTGTGAGAAATCTTCAACCGTCATTCCTGTATGAAGGGCAACGGATGCAGCATTGATTCGATGTGCAACACCTTCTTTCCCAACCATCTGAACTCCGATAAGACGTCCTGTTGTTTTATCCCCTGTCATGGATACATGAATTGTTGTTGATCCCGGTTGCCCATGTGCCTTTGATCTGGTTTTTATGGAAATTTCCATAGGATCAAATCCTGCATCCACTGCTTCCTTAACTGACAGCCCGGTTCTTGCTACTTCCAGGGAAAACACTTTAAATACTGCTGTGCCTGCAACCCCTTTAAGCTTTGTCTCAACTCCGCATACATTATCGGCAACAGCCCAGCCGGCTCTGTTGGCCCTTAATGCAAGGGGAATCCAGCATTTTTTATTTGTTACAACATGAATTGCATCGGCACAGTCTCCTGCTGCATAGATATCTTTGTCGGAAGTTAAAAGCGTGCTGTCAACTGAAATAGCGCCTGATATTCCTGTTTCAAGACCTGCATCCTGTGCAATACTACTTTCGGGTTTAACGCCGAATGCTACAAGCACAAGATCTGCATCAAGGGAAAAATCGTCGCATACAACGGATACACCCTGTGCGTTTGATTCAATTTTTTTTATTTCGTGCCCCGGATATATATTTATGTTATTAATTTTCAGTTCTTCTTTTATTACATCTGCAAGATCAGGTGTCATCCAGGGAAGAAACACAGGCCGGGGTTTTACCATTTCAACCATTACAGATCTTTTCGTAAGTGCCTCGCACATTTCAAGGCCAATATATCCCATACCCACGATAACCGCTTTTTTTATATTTTTTTCCCTGATAAATGATTTTATTTTTCTACCATGTTCCAGGCTCTTCAAAGCCATGACCTCAGGAAGATCAAACCCGGGAAGATCAGGTATCATGGGAGAAGCACCGGTTGCAATAAGAAGTTTGTCATAGGAATACGAAAAATTCTTATTAAGGGAATCAACGCCTGTAACAATTTTTTTTTCCGGATCTATTTTACAGGCTTCATGACCTGTTAAAAGGTTTATTCGATTTTTTTCAATAAAAACCTCTGCTTTTCTTACAACAAGTTTTTCCATATCCCTGTCAGGATCTGCTATATTATAAGGCATTCCGCAGGCGCTGTAGGATACATCCCGTGTTTTTTCAAGAACAGTGACATCCATGTCAG
>CAZLBE010000139.1:0-5958 GCA_964557635.1 uncultured Desulfobacterales bacterium | reverse complement strand
TATGTTATAAAGGAAATCATTTCAATATCATGGGCTGATATACGTCAGCCGTTCCTTCTATAACTTTACGATAATGAGCTGCCTGAAAGATTATGACATCTCCGTATGTCATTTTCTTTTCTGCAGGAGGATAGTAAAATTCTGCCTCAAGTTTTTTCTCAAAAGCAGCAATTACCCGCCCGAAGGCATTAGACTGAAGCTTGACTGGATATTTACCAAGAGCATGGGCAACACCTGCAGCCGGGACTGCTTCTATTCTCTGTTCAGGAATGTCAAAATCTTTTTTTTCCTTATTATCAGTCATTGTCATCATCCCTAATGCATCGGCATTTATATCCGGCAGGCACTCGTTTAAACCATCCTGTGCAGGTGATCCTGAAGTGACTGGAACCTCAAATCTGAAATCGGGTTTTTGAAGAATTTTCAGGTTAAAAAGGGAAAAGACAAGAGTATCAACAATGGTTGATCTGAACTCTTCCATTAGATCCAGAACAAGGGAATATCGGCCATAATCGATTGTATGGAGAAAACCGGGATAAGGATCAAGGCCGGCAATTCGCACTGCAGAATATACACGGTTCATCAAAAAGGTATAAAGCAGAGATAAAACGGAATTGACAGGATCTGTGGGAGGGCGGCGCACCCTTTTTGTAAATTTTATATTCTCGGTAAAGCCATGTTGAAATCCGCTGAAATAAATTGCTGAACCGCGGCCCTCAAAACCACGTACGCTGTCAACGTTGCCAGCTTTTTGAACCCCGTCAAGTAAATTGCGAATCTGTTTTGCCTTGTTTCCTGCATCCTTACATTTTCTGCTTCGTTTGATTCGCATCATTAAGGTAATCATATTGGTAAGTTTTCCAGCGACAATACTTTTTGCTACTCTTAATCCGAATTTTGAATTATCAAGCATTTGATACTGGAGTTTATGCAGAAAAACGTTTTTGGATTCAGGCGATGCAATCCTTCCTAAATACCGGCCGTACCGGGTAAGATAAACAGTATCAATATTGTTTCTCATCAGCATGCATAAAGCGCTGTGAGTAATTTCAATATTGCCGAAAAGCAGTATCTGGTCAAGTTTGTAAGTAAAAAGGGTGTGATATGTATCATCTCCTTTTTTTACTAACAAATGTCTGCCTTCCTTTATGATTTTAGCTCCCTGTGTTTTAATGTAAATAATCATGGCGGCCTCCTTATTTTTATTTTTTTCTTAAAAGATAATAGAAGACCACCACAATTTTATCGAGAGTTGCAACGTTGCTGTCAACAAATTGTCAAAGAACGGATTTAATACGTTTTTATTGATAAGCGGATGGATTTGAATCCGGATCCGCCTCATGTTTTATATGAAATAAAATGTAAACCATTACTTTTATTTCATACTTTGTTGTGAGACGGGTCTGGGCCAAACCAGATCCGCCTCATGGCGGTTAATTGTAATTTGATTTAAGTTCATGGAAAAAGGTGAATTTCTCTTTCCACGTTCTTCAGAAATTCAGGCATTGCTTTGCTGAATTTATTAGCTTGTCTGTAATTATCAGATTGGCCTGAGTGATTTAAATCATTCCTGAATCCGGTTAAATTATTGTATATTTTGATCAATTCAGGCTGTGTTTCATAAAGTTTAAGAAATTTTTCAATAATAGGAATATTTTCACAGGCTTCTTTTTTCCATTCCTCCTCTGGACGTTTGTGTATGAAAATATTCACTGCCTGATTGGCAAGAGTCCGGTTCATATTTTTATTTTGATAATTTTCAGTATCCTCACCGATTTTATAAACAAAATAAGTGATCAATGTTTCCTGAAGAATTGTATAACTCTGCTGGATAAGGTTATGCTCCATACACCAGCGTGCAGCCTGGATACCATCTGTAATAAAGTGGCCTGGAAACTTGTAAATCTGATCCTTTATCCTGTCAAGCACTGTTTTTAAAGGACTATTCAATGGGTTGTTGAACCTTAAATTATCGCAGTCCTCAAGATTCTGTTTCAGTCTTTCAACCATTAGATTGATTTCCCTGCCCCTGCAGGTAGAAAGAGTTTTTGTAAATTTTTCAAGATTGTCTGCCAGTTTCCTGATGGTATACTGGGATTTATCCTTTCCTTTTGTCTGTGCGAGGATAACGCTCACGGAGCGTTTGGCTATTTTACTGATGTGAGCGGCATCTCCCGACTCAAGAAAGCGGTCTGCTGCAACTGACCATTCCATGAGCTGATCAAAGGCGGCAAGGTCAAGAACAGGTACAATTCTTTTCTCAACGGGCATGTTTTTAACAGCAGAAATGGTACCGAGAGCTTCAAGTGCACCATAATAAATTCCGTTCAGGGTAGCATGCTTCATAATTTTTGCATAGTTGAGAACCACAATGGCAAGGAGCGGAATTGACCGAAAAGCATGGGTTATATCAAAAATAATTTCATCCTGTTCATTGATAACTTCAAATACACTGAGAAAGATCTCCCATATCTCTTTTTCATTTTTGCCGTCCGGAATGTGAATCTGATCATATGAAAAATTACCACAAATTTTTTTAATTCGTGTGCCAAGGCCTTCCTGTAAAATTTCATTGTTGCTTTCCGGATTAATTTTTTTATTATCCTTCCAGTTTGACTTAAAGGCATTGCTCGTTGTGAAAATTACAACCCTGTCATCTTCCATCCAGTCCATGCAGTTAAGCCGAATTGTTGCTTCCTGGACAAATCTTATATTTTCAATTCTTTTATTTTGGTATTCATAGGTGCATGGCAGGTAATCATTTGTTCCTAAAAACGAAAGAAATATTTTTGCCATAATCATTCTCCATATTTCCTGAACATCACATGTTTAAATTGCCTGATCGTCTGAATTGATCCATCTTTATTTTCAATTTCAACAACTTTTCTTTTCGTTGTTGAATACAATGGTATTAACTTATTTTGAAAGCTGAAATCAACCATGAGCCAGCATGCCCCGAAATCACCCTGAATTAAAACAAAATCTCCTGGAGCTGCCCTTTGTGACAGCCATTGTTTAATGGGAGTCAGAAAGGGAGCAAGTTTAGTCTCTGCCGGAGATATGTCCCGCCATATTTTCTGAAGATCAGGGGAAAGAACAATAAAATTTGTTACTCCCATATTGCGGGCATCTTTTTTTTGAATATCATTGATGCTGTGATTTAACAATATAAATAAATTTATCATGTTTATCCCTTTTATCAGGCATAAATACCCATTTCCCGGTAATTCTAATTATCCTCTAAAATTGCTTTTACTGCCAAAACCTTTTCCCATTGCTTTTTCGTACATTTTTTCTTTTTCCATTTATTAATTTTCTGCCAGTAGGTTTTAAGTTCCTCAGCCAGAATATGTTTCTTATCTTCAGGAAATGAATTCATGGCATGATATATTGACACAACCCTGTTTTCTGTAACACGGGGATCTTTAATTTCTTCTATCATTTTTTCTTCCGGCGACATTGCTTCAAGTTCTGCTTTGCGTTTCTGTGCAGCTTTTTGTTTTTCTTCTCTGTCTTTTTTTTGCTGCTCTGCCCTTAACATGGCCTGTTTTCTTATTTTTAGATCCTTTTTAATTGTATCTGCTGAAAATGGCCAGTCATTGTCTTGCCGTGGGTTAGCCGGTAAATTTTTAAATTCAAGTTTGACCCATCCAAAGGGATAAATCCCGTTTGCCAGTGTTCGTGTTTTTCCCCATGGAAGGGGCACACCATTTTTTCTTCTGGTTTTTGGATCGCGTACATTATCCAGGGTTACGCATTCAACATGGGAAAAGCGTCCAATTCTTATAAAAGTTTCATTGGATTTCAGGTTGACCGCCTCCATATTGATAAGTGCCATTGCCTGCTGAATTTCCTTTGCGCGGGAAGTGGAATAAAATTTTCTATATTCATCTTTGTATTTTGGCATATAAAATTTATGGAGAGTATCAACAATAAACTGTAAATCAATGACATTATCAAAGAGATTGAAATTTTTCAGTAAAAACCTCAAAGGTATATTAACAGGTGAATTTAATTCACAAAGGCTTGCAGATGCTTCAAAGCCGCCCTTGGGAGTTGGTGTTTTATCGGGGTTTATTGAAAACTCTTTTGCCTCATAAATAAAGCTGCCACCAGAATCTAAACTGACATCTGAAACTTTGATATTTTTCATAGGGTTTTTTAAGGCCTGTCTGCCAAAGATTTTTTGATTGTAGTTTTTTTTATCAAACTTTTCCACACCGGCTTCTGAAACAAATCTACTGGCCATGGCTGTCCGGATGGAACCTTTTATTGAACTGCCAGGAATATAAGGAATTCCGGTGATCTCGTTTCTTGTCATAAAATTAACAATTGCCTGGTTTTCCGATCTTTTATCTTGAATTGCCTTGCGATATTTCTCCATGACATCCCGGCTTTTAACGGGAATTGAACATAAAATTGCATCGTCATTATTGAAATTTTCTGAAATATAGGCACGAAGTGCAATGAAATCTTCAGAATCCATTTTTTTGTTGAGTTCTTCTTTCTTGTCATATCCATCCATCCATTTAAGCAGGTCAAACAGCAGAAGATTTTCTTTTCTGATCATATATGAGAATGGATCAAGTTCCTGGCCTGCACCGATATGAACAGGGGATAGGATATGCAGGTCAACGTTGTATGATTTAAAATCAGGCATCTATTTATCCTCCATAATTTTAAGCGGCAGGGTTACAGGAAGCCCGCAATGACGGATTCTTTCATCTGTGTGGATGTTTTCTATCAATTTTTTATTGTTGATCTGTTGCGAAGTAAAAAATACACTTCCCGGTTCCATCATTAAAACTGGCTTTTTAAAAGGCCTTGGATTTCCTCCTGTGGGACTTGAAAATGCAAAATCTCCTCCAAGTTTTCCAAATTTTGTTTTAAGTCGGTAAAATGATTTATAATTTTCCATACCCTCAAACGAGGAAAGCGACAGGACCATGCATGCATTGGATGAATTCACTTTAAAAATATCGGGATTGAATGTGTTGTCCTCATTGATTTCAAGGATTCCCATGCCAACTGATTTATCTTTTCCAAATCCGGTTGCAGGCAGGTAGGACTTAAGAAACCATTTTACAATGGATGTAAATTCATCGTTATTGATTTCAACATACAGATCAAGCTCATCACGAAAATGATACCATGTTTTCTCCCTTGAAAACAATCCGCCGCCTTCTTCCATAACTGTTCCGCTTATTCTGCTTAATGTGTTGGAAACAGTGATTTCAGTTATAGCATTTTTCTGCTCACCAATTGAATCGTTTTTTCCATTTGGATTTTTTTGTGAAGCTGTTTTAAATTGATCATAAAATTTTTTCTGAAGCAGGTATTCGGAATAATTTTCTTTTAATTCCATCCATTTTTGAATTGATATAAACTTGCGCTTATTCCATTCCTTAAGTTTTGATAACCCCTTAAAACGTTTTTGTTTTTCAGACAGGTTCGGGAATAATCCATCAGGATCCTTTATGAAATATTTCTCAATAAATTCTGACATCAGGCTGCGCCTCGGAGGAGGAAGTACAGGCCTTGGAAGATATCCCGAAAGAAACGCAGAAGAGAACAGAACAGGCGGTTTGCTTCCTTCTTTATATAAAGATAGAAAATTTTCAAGGCAGTTTTCTCCTTCTTTATAGCGCATTGCCCAGCAGAAGTGGCCAAAAATGGTATCCGACATCAATGGCGTTATAACCGGAGAAATCGGATTGATTTTATATCGCAAAAGCATGATATGCCTCCGGTATTTATTAAATTTTATTAGAGTCTAAAAAATCGGGAAATTGTTTTTTACCGTCGATAATTACATCCACAAATTTTATCTGTCCGCATCCCCTGGAGCCGGAGCCGCCAAGAGCGTCAAGTTCCAGAAGTTTCATTGCCTCAAGTACAGTGTTAAAATATTCTTTGGGATCATCTTCAAATACTTTAAATGAAAAATTAAAATCAAAC
>CAZLBE010000138.1:2294-5959 GCA_964557635.1 uncultured Desulfobacterales bacterium | reverse complement strand
TGAGGGTGTATAATTAAATTTTGATTTTTGTATGCCCGTCTGGCTGGAAAGCGCCTTTTCCGTGAAAAAGCCGAAATTGGTACGGCCTCTGTAAAGGCAATCTTTTCCTTTTAAAACTTCCATGTCAAAGTCCTGGATGATCATTCCACCTGCTTCGGAAACATTTGTCATGCGTGCTCTCATAGTCAGGCATCCCATATCCCGATAAACAGGTTTTATGATTTCAGCTTCACCTCCAAGGTTCCTGAAAAACAGCCGTTTACTGCTTTTTAATGCAGATCCGGCATATGCGGCAAGCCATCCGCAGGGCTGCAAAGCTATTTCAAGAAGAATGGAGAAAGGCAGGATGTCTGAGTCGTCTGCTCTGAAGAACCACCCGTTACATGGAAGATCAAATTCAGCTTCAATCCACCCGCCTGGTTTCATCTCCCACGCAGTGTGATCTGCTTTTATGACTCTGTCCATGAAACAATACGGAGGACCCGGAAGCCTTGCTATTTGGCGGTCATTATCAAAAATTTCATATTTATTTCCAAATGCCTGTGAAGGTTTTCCCGTTGCAAAGGCAATAATCTGTTCCTTTGAGCATATTATATTTTTGGAACCGGATTGTTTTGAAAATTTGAATTTTTTCAGCAGAGACGGCTCAATGACAGCTTCAAATCCCGTTATGCCTGCAATGATGATATTATTATCATCAAGGAAGGTAAAATATCCGTTTACGCTGTGGTTGGTCTGCCTGGTTTTTGTAAAAACAATTTTTACATCCCCTCTGGATTTTGCAAAGGAGGAATATATTCTGAAATTTGCAATATAGGATGGCAGACATACCTTACCTATTGCTTCATAACACCATATTATGACCGCCTGAAATGCCGAATCAATAATTAAAGGATTAATGATCCATTCTTTTCTGTGGACAGGATTAAGCCAGGTTTCGGGGGGCGGCGTTTTTGAGGCAATAACTTCAATGGATGTTTTTGAAATTCCGGTAATGGATTTTATCCCCTGCATTGCTTTACCGTGGAAAAGAACAGATTCATATGCCTTGTCAACGGAAAAACTGCACGGTTTAAAATCCTCCATGTTTGATACGAAATTCTCCATCACAGGCGGAGCAGGAAGTCTGTTCGTTAGCAGGATAACGCATTGAGAGTGAAGGTTTTCGTTTCTCTCAGCTTTTGATTTAATATCAGGCAAAATATCATGAGAAATGTCAGGCAAAGTATTTTGTGATACAATTGCCCCGTCAATTTCAAAATTATTTCCTATTGGCCTGCATTTACCTGTTTTAACTTCGAGATGTATTTCTTCCGGCCCTGGTTTAATACCTTTAAGCAGCCGTATCCTGTCAAAGCCGTAAAAATAAAGGCCGGGATTGGCTATTTCTGATCCATGGGCAAACAATTCCATGATTAAGGCAAATGGTACAACAGGCTCTCCTGCAATCCTGTGGGCATTAAGAACAGGGAATGATTCAAGCCCCACAGATGTTGACCATGCAGTAGTTAATTGAGATGTTATTTTTTTTGTAAACTCGTTTTTAAACGGTTTTTCAGATTTTTTCCCAAGTTGTGATATGGGAAGTGTTTCAGGATTTTCAATTAAATGCGCACCTATCACAACTTCAACAGGACAGCGTGTATTTTTCGTTATATCATGCTGCACTCCTGTCTCATCCTGTATTATGATTCCCATCTCATTGATAAGGGCTTCTGCTCCCTGATCTAAGGGGATAAGGTCAATGCCTCTTTTTAAAAATTCCCGTTTAAGTGAAGAATTTACCATGCCACCTTCCCAGGGTCCCCAGTTCATGGAAATAAATCTGCATTGTCCGTTGATCTTTGCATTTTTTTGAGCTGTTTTATTTAAAACTTCATTTGCCATGGCATAGTCAGCCTGGCCCTTGTTTCCGGTTCTTGCGGCAATTGATGAAAAAAGAATGAAATATTTAAGTTTATCTTCTGCTGCTGCATCAAGAAGATTATTCATTCCTTTTACCTTTGTATCAAAAACGCGTGAAAATTGAAATTCACTTTTGTCAGCAATAAATTTATCTTCAACAACACCTGCACCGTGGATGATCCCGGTAATTTTACCAAATGTTGTTCTCACATCTTTCAGTATGGATTTAACTTTTTCTTTATCCCGGATATCTGCTGAATAATACCTGACTTCAGCTCCGGTATTCTTTATTTTTTCAAGTGTATTTTTTATTTCACGATTGGATATTATCTCTTTATATTTTTTATTGATTTCAGAAGGGCCCGGCCGTTTTTGCCCGGATTGATTCGAAAAAATCGCCTGTTTAATCTCTGCTTCACTTGAAAGGTTCTTTAACCATTCAGGTTCATCATGGGGTTTGACGCTTCTTCCAATGAGACCTATTTTGGGGGAATATTTTTCTGCAATTGCAGTGGCACAGCTTGCTGTAACCCCTTTTGCTCCGCCTGTTATAATAAGAACATCGCTGCTGTTAAGGTCTGCTTTGCCCTTTTCTGCGTTATTTTCAATTAATTGGGGGATGTAACAGGTATTATTGCTGATACCCATTTCCACGCTGCCATGTGTCATTGAAAAAAACACTGCCGTTTCAATATTTTTCATGCATTCTTCAATATTTTCAGGCATGTCAATACTGTGACAGATGACATTTTTCCATTCAATATCTGCGGTTTTAGCAAGCCCTGCAAGTCCGCCCTGCACAGGTTCTGCAATTGATGAGTCACAAAATCCGAATTTGCCGCCAAGAAAGGATACAGTCGTAAAAAAACTTCCCGTTGTTTCAGCTGATTCAATAAGAGCAGGGGCACATTTTTTTGTAAGTAAAAAGGCAGATTTTAAAAATTCTGCTGCAGTTTCCCTGTCACTGTATTTAAAGGAGTCAGAAATTATAATAAGGCCTGCAATATCTTTGAACTCCGTGGAAACATCGTTGTTTTTGATTGAGAATTCAGGCTTGCCATTGGCTGCTGCAGAAACGTTTTTTTCAATATTTTCTTCAGTTATACCAATATTGATCATTTTTGTCTTAATGCCAAGATTAGCGAATTCTTTTTGAAAACGGTCTGCAACATCTGAACTGTCCTGTGTGATGTAAACTATTTTATTTTCAGGGATAATAAGTCTTGAGCCATTGTGAAATTTTATATGATCAATTGGAAACTCTTTTAAAAAGATTGTCTGCCGTAAAAGAGCTGTTTTTTTTTTATTGTTTTGGCCTGCTAAATAATCGGCAATCTGACCTATTGTTTTGATCTGTGTCATTTCATCGGGTGATATTGCAGAAGTATCGGGCATTTCCTGCTCCACTTTCGATAAAATTTCAACTCTTTTTATGGAATCAATGCCAAGATCCGATTCGAGATTCATATCTGGCTTAAGCATTTCCGAGGGAAATCCCGTAAGTGTACTGATTGCAGAGATCAAGACATTCATTACACTTGAATGCGAAATTTTTTCATCACCTCCTGTAACATCAGCAACTCCGGTGTTTTTAGTATTGGAAGTGTCGTCAACGGCTTTAGAGTATTCATTCAGGTGATTCCCATCGTTCAGGTGATTATCATCGTTTAGGTGATTATCATCGTTTTCTGCTTCAATGGCATTAATAATATCTGCAAGTGTCTTTAAATTCCCCATGTTTTCAGGGCTTAACACATCGG
>CAZLBE010000138.1:0-2194 GCA_964557635.1 uncultured Desulfobacterales bacterium | reverse complement strand
ATAATATCTGCAAGTGTCTTTAAATTCCCCATGTTTTCAGGGCTTAACACATCGGCATTTGGTATTTTTTTCTCAAGCTCAGATATTATTTCAACCCTTTTTATTGAGTCAATGCCAAGGTCTGACTCAATATTCATGTCAAGCTCAAGCATTTCAGCGGGAAAACCTGTGAGTTTGCTCACTGTCTCAAGGAGAAGGTCTTTAACTTTTACCTGTGTAACACCTTTTTGACCCTGCTTTGCTTCAAGTTCAGGTAAGCGTTCACAGGGCACTGCACCTGCTGCACCCTGTAAATGCATACTATTCGAGAATTGACTGTGAACGGTTACAAGGTCAGTAAGTTCGGGGGCAAGGTCTGAATCTGAGGGCTGACAGTCTGAAGCTGCCTTTCCAATGTCAAAAGATGCAGGTTCAAAGTCTGAATGCACCGATTCAAAGTCAGGATGTGACGATTCAAAGTCAGGAGGTGACGATTTGAAGTCAGAAGGTTCAGTTTCAAAATCCCGGGGTGCAGGTGACACAATTTTTTTATAATGTCCATCACCTGATGGCAATTTTTCATCATGGGCAATATATTTATTTGGAGAATTGTCATATATTTTTTCATTGTTTTGTTGAAAATTAACGGGATCTGTTACCACGCCTGCTGCAGCACTTGCGAAAATTCTGGTCTGTTCCATCATGGACTGAAGCGTTTTCCCGGCCATCTGCTGGGTTTCAAGAAATTTTTCATGTGTTTTTGCCGTCTGCACCTGAAGAGCTTCCATCGATTCAAGCCCTTTCTGTATCATGGCCATGGCATGAAAAGTCATTGATGAAGATGCTTTTGGGTTTGAATTACAGGTTTTATGATTATCATCAAAATTGTTGTCTGTTTTCATTTCATCTCCTTTGAAATGAGATTTTATTGATACGCTTTGAGGATTTTTTTCTTTTTTCGTTGTTTTTGATCTGTGCGGTTGTGCCATATCAGAGTGATTTTTTCCGGATCTGTCATCTACGTTCAATGGTGAGACCTGCTCTGTGCTGCACTTGATGTCAGATTTTACTTCATATTTTATGTCGGAATTTACATCAAAATTTACATTGGAATTTATATCAGATCTAATTTCGGGCTTAATTTCAGGTTTAATTTCCTGGTTAATGTTTGGTTTGATGCCTGGTTCAATATCTGGTTTTATCTCAGGCTTAATATTTGCTCCTGTTAAGGGAACCCGCATTATTTTTTTATCTAAAGTATGGCATGGATCTTCCCATTGAGTAAAATTAACATTAAAGCCCAATGCAGCAAGCCTGCACAAAACAATTGCAAGATCACAGGTTCCGGAATTTTTACCGTTTGAAGCATCAAATGCCATTGCAGTGATTTTTTTCCCCTTTAAAATAGATTTTGTAAGTTTTGTAAGAACGGATTTAGGACCAATCTCAACAAAGGTTCTTACATTTTCTTTGTACATATTTTCTATGTTTTCAACAAAATCCACGGGGTTTGAAAGCTGATTGCCAAGGATGAATTTTACTCCTGATTGATCTAAAGGATATTTATCACCTGTGGTATTTGAAAAAACAGCAATTTTTGAACATTTAATATTTAGATTTTCAAGACGTTTTTTAAAGGGAATTGCAGCATTTTCAACGAATTGGGTGTGGAAAGCCGCTGACACGGGAAGTTTAACGGCAGGTATTTTGTTTTTTCTGCAAATTTTTACAGCTTTTTTTATTTGATCCGATCTGCCGGATACAACTCCCTGATCATGTGAATTTTTATTGGCAAGCACAAGATCTGTATTTTTAATGATAAGGTTTTCAATATCTTTAAGGTTTGCTTTAACTGCAAGCATGCTTCCTTTTTCTTCCATGCTGGCAGAAGCTTCTGCCATGTATCTTCCCCTTGCAGCTGCAAGTTCAAGGAATGCATCATCCTCTAATCTTTCTGCGGCACAAAGTGCTGATAATTCACCAAAACTGTGACCGCAGGCCATATCCGGTTCAATTCCAAAACGTTTCAGTATTTTTGTCATGGCAAGACTTACGGCACCAATGGCGGGCTGGGCAATTTCCGTCTGCCTTAACAGGGATTCGGATTCTTTTTTATCCTGCAGTGGAGGCGGAAAAATATAATGTCCGAGAGCATATTTTTTTTCTTTGTCATATTCTGCTTGAGCAACGAGTTGAGCATTTTTACCTATTGAAG
>CAZLBE010000137.1:0-5975 GCA_964557635.1 uncultured Desulfobacterales bacterium | reverse complement strand
AATTATTGACTAAATTAAATCTCCTTTCTATAGTTGCATATACGATATGAATTTTATTCATTAACAAATTAAGCAGATATTGTATGAATTGCATATATACCCTTTTCCGCTATGGTCATTAAGAGATAGAACCTGTGTTGAATGAGCTTAATATTCAATGCCTGCTTGTCATTGACAATTTTACATTTTTTTTAAAGAAGTCTTGCAATTTAATTTACACATTAAGACTGCCTGTAACTTATGAAGCAGTCCGATTTTATAATTAATGCTTTAATTCTCAAAGGAGGTGATAATTTTCATAAATTTCGCAGCAATTCCCATCATGGAATACGAATATTTATTTATCATATTATCGCTTGTGATAATTTTATATTCGAAATTCCATAAAAATTATAAGCTTTAATTACCGTAAAACCCTTTTTATAAACCCACAAATCTTAAGGAGAGGATAAATGAACGAGAAAAAAGTAGAAGAGACCACTGAAGCGCAGATTGCCGTACACTGGGGGGAAGAGGAGTATTATTATCCCTCACCAAAATTCATTGGTCAGGCAAATGTAACCGATCCGGATATTTATGAAAGATTTGCCCTTAAGAATTTTCCGGATTATTACACAGAGTTTGCAGATCTTCTGACCTGGTATGAACCATGGAAAAAAGTTTTAGACACCAGCGACGCCCCCTGCTGGAAGTGGTTTGTCGGAGGAAAGATCAATGCAAGCTACAATTGTATTGACCGCCATCTTGCAAAAAATAAAAATAAAACCGCAATACATTTTGTTCCGGAACCTGAAGGAGAAAGAATTAACCATATAACTTATCAGGAACTATACGTCAGGGTTAATGAATTTGCCGCGCTTCTCAGGGATTTTGCCGGACTGAAAAGAGGTGACAGGGTAACTGTTCATATGCCCATGACAGCAGAGCTTGCCATTACCATGCTTGCATGTGCAAGGCTTGGCGTTATCCATTCCGTTGTTTTCGGCGGTTTTTCCCCAAGCGCCTGTGCGGACAGGATAGTTGATTCAGACAGCAGGGTTTTGATCACCATGGATGCCTATTACAGGGCAGGAACTCTTTTAAATCATAAACAGAACGCCGATGAGGCCGTAAGAATCTCAAAGGAACAGGACCATGTTGTTGACAAGGTTCTTGTATGGCAGCGTTATCCTGGTAAATACTCTGCAGATACCCCAATGGTTGAAGGCAGGGATTATTTTGTCAATGAAGTCCTTAAAGATTATTATGGTGAAAGAATTGAGCCTGAACGTATTCCTGCTGAAGATCCCATGTTTTTGATGTACACCAGTGGTACCACAGGAAAACCAAAGGGGTGCCAGCACAGCACCGGCGGTTATCTTGCCTATGTTACGGCAATGTCCAAAATTGTTCAGGATATTCATCCCGAGGATGTTTACTGGTGCATGGCTGACATAGGCTGGATTACAGGCCATTCATTCATTGTTTACGGCCCGCTTGCCCTTTGCGCTTCAACTGTTATATACGAAGGCGTTCCCACCTATCCCGATGCAGGAAGATCATGGAGGATTGCCCAGGAACTGGATGTAAATATTTTCCATACAGCGCCTACAGCCATCAGGGCTTTAAGAAAACTTGGTCCTGATGAACCTGCTAAATACAAATATCATTTTAAACATATGACAACAGTAGGTGAGCCCATTGAACCTGAGGTATGGAAGTGGTACCAGTCAGTTGTTGGAAAGGGTGAAGCAATTATTGTTGACACATGGTGGCAGACGGAAAACGGAGGATTCCTCTGCAGTACCGTTCCGGCAATTAAACCCATGAAACCGGGCAGTGCAGGACCTGGAGTTCCCGGAATTCATCCCATTATCCTTGATGAAAACGGAGAGGAGGTTACCAAACCAGGAATTGCAGGTAATATCTGCATCCAGAACCCGTGGCCCGGAAGCTTCCAGACCATATGGGGTGACAGAGATAGGTATGTTTCAGTATACTATGAAAAGTACTGTAAAAATCCAGATTCCAAGGACTGGAAAGACTGGCCCTATCTTGCAGGTGATGCTGCAATGAAGTCTGAGGACGGCTATTACAGGATTCTTGGAAGAATTGATGATGTCATCAATGTTTCAGGCCACCGTCTCGGAACCAAGGAGATAGAATCAGCTGCCCTTGTTGCGGTGGAAGTTGCTGAGGCTGCGGTTGTGCCTGTAAAGGATGAAATCAAAGGAAAGGTACCCGATCTTTATATTGCCTTAAAACCGGGTATCGAGGCAACGGACGAACTTGCCCGGAAAATTTCAGATACTGTATGCGATCAGATCGGAAAGATTGCAAAACCAAGAAAGGTATGGATCGTTCCTGATATGCCTAAAACCCGTTCGGGAAAAATTATGAGAAGGGTACTTGGAGCGCTTTCCAACAAGACAGACGTGGGTGATGTTATGACACTTGCGAATCCTGAAATTGTTACAACTATCCATAAAATGGTTGATTAATTAATATAACGGCCATGAGGCAGATCTGGTTTTGTCCGGATCTGCCTCTCAACAAAGTATGAAATAGCGTCTTGAAATTACGCCATTTCATATAAAAACTCTATAACCAATGGAAAAACGGCAGCCTATCACAGAACCATGCTGCCGTTGATCTCCCCTTTTCAATTAAATTAAAACATAAAAGCCCCTTTCCATGAAAATGGCAGGGTAAAACAAAACAGCAGTATTAAAACTAACTTTCAAGAAAAGGAGAAAAAAAATGAGTGACGATGTCAAACTTTGTAATCCTGGAGCAGTAGGCCTTGCCGGTTTTGCCATGACCACATTT
Organism: uncultured Desulfobacterales bacterium; assembly: GCA_964557635.1. Taxonomy (GTDB): domain Bacteria; phylum Desulfobacterota; class Desulfobacteria; order Desulfobacterales; family Desulfobacteraceae; genus WGCX01. The sequence continues at coordinate 3,167 of CAZLBE010000137.1, read as the reverse complement.
ATTCTGCAGTGTCACAACCTTGGGTGGGTTGGAATAGGACCTGTCCTGTGGATAGGACTTTGCTACGGAGGTACTGCTCAGTTGATTGCAGGATACCATGAGTATAAACTCGGAAACAACTTTGGATTTTCAGCATTTGTCTCATATGGTGCATTCTGGATAGCTTTATGTTTCTATGTAATATTTGGTACCAATGCAGAGCTGATAAAACAATACCCGGTTTTAAAATTTACCGGCCATGATTTAGGGTGGTTCCTTGTTGCATGGACTATCTATACCATACCGATGTTTATTGCATCAATGAAACATAACGGTGTACTTGCATTTATTTTCTTAACTCTTGTTCTTGGATTCATAGGTCTTGATGTAAAAGAACTTGCAGGCAGTAAAGCTATCGGAACTTTGGCAGCATGGGATCTTATCGTTTGTGCATTAAGCGCATGGTATCTGATGTTCCACGTTATATTTGCAGATGTCGGGATTGATCTTCCCGTTGGAAAAGCCTGGATGTAATCGTCAAGTTTTTAAATATTGATCAGCAGATCTGCCGGTCAGATTAAAATTTGATATTTTCAGTTTACTTAAATTTTACGGCCGGGTTTGGATGCCCCGGCCGTAAAATTAACAATTTTGACAAAACATCACTTTAAATCCACAAAATTCATATGCTGTATTAATGTAAGCTATCACACACAAAAAAGCCGCTATAATGCCCAATATGAAATTCATCAGAAAATTATTGATTTTAAGAATGCATTAAACATTACAGGTGTTCGTGAAAATATTTTTACGAACACCTTTGATGTTTAAACAGGATATATTTGTCAGGCAAAGTACCATGATAAATAATCAATTAATTCTTGAAAATTAAGAAAAATGATATTAAGCATAGTCTTCACAACAATAACATTTGTTTTTTTAACTAACTATTATTAAAAAAATTTTCGGAATGTCGCATTTCGGTAAGTTTCTTTTACCGGGAAAACTAACCACATGTCTATTTGAAGGAGGTTGTAAGTATGGAACAAGCAAGTTCATTGATAAAAAATGTCAGTAATTTATCAGAAGAAGAAGTTGCCCAGCAGGAGACACCGTTCGAATTCTGGGGGCCAACTCCCCGTGAGGCGAGAAAAGCGGCTGTTGCCAAGAAAAAGGGCCTGCGTGACAAGCGAATGACAATGAAAGAAGCTGTGGATGCCTATGTTAAAGATGATATGAGCATAGGAATCGGCGGATTTGTTAATACAAGAGTCCCCGTTGCCATTATCCATGAAATAATCCGGCACGGGGCAAAAAATCTGCATATTTCTTTCCAGTCCCAGTCACTCTGTGCTGAACTGCTTGCAGGCGCCATGATTTTAGATGACAGTCATCTGTCCATATCAACTGCTGAAATTGCATGGTGGGGCTATGAGATAATCGGTATCGCGCCTCTTTTTAGGTATCTTACAAAAAACGGGATGATCAAGGTTGATGATTATACAAATTACGGAATGTCCGCAAGATTCAAAGCAGGCGCAATGGGCCTTCCCTTTATCCCCATCAAGGACCAGGGCGGATCAGACATGGAACGTGTAAACCGCGGCAAAATGATGCAATGTCCTTTTACAGGCGACAACACATACTTAATTCCAGCCATCAACCCCGATCTTGGTATTATTCATACCCAGGTTGCAGATCAGAACGGAAATGCAAGAATTTTTGGCGCTCTGTGCACATGTCCTGAAATTGCCCAGGCTTCAAACAGATGTATCATGTCTGTTGAGCAGGTGATTCCAACGGAGAGCATAAGACAATATCCTAATTTAACGGAAATACCCTATGTTGTTGTGGATGCAGTTGTTGAGCAGCCCCTTGGAGCATACCCTGGCGCTGTTTACGGTTATAACTGGTTTGACATGCCTGAAATGCTGGCATTCAGAAAAGTTTGCGATGATTTCAGAAAAACCGGAAACAAGGACGGATTAAAAGAATATTTTGATAAATATGTTTACGGTTGTGAAACATTTGATGATTATCTTGCAACAAGGCCATATAAAACAATAAAAGAACTTAAACAGAACGACCAGTGCCAGCCCATAATAATATAATCGCCATGAGGCGAATCTGGATTTGCCCGGATTTACCTCAAATAATCAAAGATTATGACAAAAAATAAAATAAAATAAACGTAATGATTTACGTTCTATTTTTTATAAAGGAGGATAATATGGCTGATGTTAGCCCGATGGAAATGATAGCTTATGCAGGTTCACGAGTCCTTGAAGATGAAACCGTTGTATTTGTAGGGACAGGACTGCCGATTATTGCAGCCCTCCACGCACAGTTAACCCATGCTCCGGGAATCCAGATGATCTTTGAAGCAGGTTCTTTTGGTGCCATACTTGAACAGGGACTTCCCCTGTCAGTTGGTGATACAAGGGCTTTCCGTAAGGCAGTCTTTGCAAAGGGGCTTAGTGCAGCATTTGAATTAACCCAGAGAGGATATGCTGATTATGCTTTCATCGGTGGTGCACAGATAGACATGTATGGCAATTTAAATTCTACCTTTGAAGGTGGTATATATCAAAATCCAAGAGTACGTTTCCCCGGAAGCGGCGGTGCAGGAGCAATGTCTGCAAGCTGTGAAAAAACAATTGCAATCATGGCGCTTGAGAAAAGAAGATTTGTAAAAGACGTACAATTTGTCACATCCATAGGATTTGGAGACGGATCTCCGGATTACAGAGAAAAAGCAGGTGTTTATGGTTCAGGTCCCTATCGTGTAATCACAAACCAGGCCCTTTTCGGATATGATGAAGAAACAAAAAGAATGATGCTCCTTGAAGTGCTGCCCGGAAAAACACCGGAAGATATTCAGGAGCTTGTTGGTTTTGAGCTTCTTGTTTCACCGGATGTAAAGGAAATGGCCCTGCCAAGTGAGGAAGATTTAAGAATATTAATAGAAGAATGCGATCCTGACGGTTATTTCCTGAAAAGGGTTGTAAAAAAATAAAAAAATTACCAGAATAGACATTTTACCGGCGGGCACCTGGATACAACAGCATTCCTCGTGCCCGCCGCTTCATACTCCAGCATCCTGCAGTTTTTTTTTGCCAACAAAAATACTTTAACTCGATTATCAAGTTTTTTACTTAAAAATTTTCACCGCAGAGAACGCAGAGAGG
>CAZLBE010000136.1:0-5980 GCA_964557635.1 uncultured Desulfobacterales bacterium | reverse complement strand
GCTATGTGAGCAGGCCAAAATGGGCGAAGATGAGGTGCTGGCCGAATATTTACGCTGATTTTCAGTTAATCTTAATATATGTTGCTGCATCACAGGCGGTGAGATTTTAGAACAATGCTCCCGCCTGTATGCACATGGATGAAACTTTAAGGACTTTTGTAAAAAAATGAATAAGTTCTGGGCTTTTCTGGATTATATCCAGGACAAGATGAAAATAATCAGCGCCATCTGCCTTGCGGCAATGGTTTTATTAACCTGTATTGATGTTGTTGGAAGGCTTTTAAACCATCCTATTTTCGGGGCGGAAGAGATAGTTGCCATCCTGTCAACTTTAGTCATAGCCTTAAGTCTGCCTTATGCTCATAAGGAAAAATGTCACATAGGCGTTGAAATAGTGATGCGTCTTTTTTCTTTGAGAACCCAGGCCGTGGTAAAGTTTTTTACAGATACACTGGCATTTATTCTTTTTCTCATTGTTACATGGAGAATGGCTGACTATGCCCACACAATGCAGAAGGCAGGGGAGGTATCCATGAACCTTGAGTTCCCCACCTACTACGTTATTTATCTGCTTTCATTCTGCTTTTTTATTTTTTCACTTTATATCCTTAAGGATATTCTTAAATTTTTTACAAAATAAGGGAAGAATTAGATGGATCCGACTATGATTGGTATTATCGGCATTATTATAATGGTGGCTATTTTTATGACAAAAATGCCAGTTGCCTATGTTATGACTCTTGTTGGGTTTGTGGGTTTCAGCATTATTATATCCTTTAAAGGAGGATTGAACCTTCTTTCGAGAAATTTTTACGGGTCATTTTCTTCCTATGATTTAACAACCATTCCCCTGTTTATTTTAATGGGCCAGATTGCATTCAACAGCGGTATAAGCCGCAGGCTCTACAGCACGGCTTATAAATTTTTAGGTCATACAAGGGGAGGGCTTGCCATGGCAACGGTAACCTCGTGTACTGCATTTGGTGCTGTATGCGGTTCTTCACCTGCCACTGCCGCCACCATGGCAACGGTTGGAATGCCTGAAATGAAACGCTACAATTACAGCAACGCACTTGCGGCAGGTTCGGTGTCTTCAGGCGGGGGACTTGGAATGATAATGCCCCCGAGTATTGTGCTTATTATTTACGGTATATTAACGGAGCAGTCCATAGGTGCTTTATTTGTCTCTGGGATTTTTCCTGCCATACTCATAACAATTCTTTTTATAATATGTATCTATATAACATGCAGGATTTCGCCTGAACAGGGACCTGCAGGAGAAAAATTTACATTAACGGAAAAATTTGAATCTCTTACAGGTTTAATCGATATAATCCTAGTTTTTATTCTTGTAATCGGAGGGTTATTTAAAGGTCTTTTTACACCCACCGAGGCTGCTGCCGTAGGAGCTTTTGGTGTACTTGTTATATCTGTTGTCCGTCGTCAGATTACTTGGGAAGGTTTTGTAAATGCCCTGTATGAAACACTTAGAAGCTCATGCATGGTGATGTTCCTTGTGGCAGGGGCCATTATTTTTGGAAAATTCCTTGCCGTTACGAGAATTCCCTTTGATATTGCAAACTGGGTAAGCGGATTTGATCTGCCCTCATATGCAGTTATGGGGCTCATCATATCAATATATTTCATTGGCGGATGTTTTATGGATTCTCTTGCCCTTATCATGCTCACCATTCCCATTTTTTTCCCCATAGTTGTAAATCTTGGCTATGACCCCATCTGGTTTGGCATTATCATTGTTCTTATCACAGAAATGGGAGTTATAACTCCGCCCGTTGGAATCAATGTTTATGTGGTCTATGGAGTGTCCCAGCGAATTGTCGAGGATATACGGCTTGAGGAAATTTTCAAGGGGATTTTCCCCTTTCTCATCGCCGTTGTGGTCGGTATAATAATTTTAATGATTTTTCCCGAGATTATACTTTATCTTCCACATCTGATGTATTAGTGCCTTACTTATCAGTTTTTGTCAAAAAACAAGAAAATAAGGAAGGGCGCATGGGTTGCACCATTGCTCGCTTTGGATCGTTATTCTCAATATGTATATTCAGTGCAGAAAAATCAGACCGTCGTAAGATAAATAAGTAAATTTTTGTTCCGTGGAACATCAATAAATAAAGGATTGAGGACAATACATGGCTGATAACATGATTGAAAAAAAAAATTGAAAATGAAACCTGATCAACCTTTTTGGAATCCGGTTCTTGAAACCCTTGAAAGGGAGCAGCTAAGGCGGTTGCAGTTTGAAAAATTTAAAAGTATTTTCAAATGGGCCTATGACAATTCACGGTTTCATAAAAAACTCTACAGGGATGCAGGAATTGAACCCGGTGACATAAAAAGTTTTGATGATATTCACAAGGTTCCAAAAGTTGAAAAATCCATGATGCAGAAAATTCAGAGAAAAGATCCTTTTCCCTATGGGGATGCGCTTTGTGTCCCCATTGAAGATGTTACGGAATTCCGGCAGACAAGCGGTACAACGGGAAATCCCGTGTACCAGCCCGATACATGGCAGGACTGGGAGTGGTGGTCCGAGTGCTGGTCATATATTCTATGGGCCCAGGGTTACAGACCGTGTGACCGGGTTTTTATTCCCTTTGGCTATAATATTTTTGTGGCTTTCTGGGCCGGACACTATGCTGCAGAGAAAATAGGATGTGAAGTTGTGCCTGGAGGGGTGCTTGATACTGAGACAAGAATATTGAAAATTCAGGAACTTAAAGCAACTGCCATGATGGGCACTCCCACCTACATGCTGAATATGGCTGAAACTGCAGCCAATAAAATGGGCATTGATCCTTCAAAACTTGGTATAAAAAGAATAACATGTGCGGGAGAGCCCGGTGCAAGTATTCCTGCAACAAAAAACCGGATTGAGCAGGCTTGGAATGCAAAGGTTTTTGATCATGCAGGAGCAACTGAGATCGGTGCATGGTCCTATGAATGTAGGGCTCAGTCCGGCGGGCTTCACGTTAATGAGGCGTTTTTCCTTGTTGAAATTGAGGATATTGAAACAGGAGAGATAATTGATGAACCGGACAGACAGGGCAAAATGATCATCACGGCCTTTGACCGCACAGCCCAGCCCTGCATAAGATTTGATTCCAAAGATATAATTATGTGGAAGAAAGATCCATGTCCCTGCGGCAGAACCTTCAGACAGATAAAAGGTGGCGTTTTAGGCAGAACAGATGATATCACCAAGGTAAAGGGCGTTTTGCTTTCTCCTGCTGCGATTGAAGCCGTTGTGCGGGCAATGCCGGAATTAAGCAATGAATACCAGGTGGTTGTTGATAAGATAAAGGATCACGATACCATTGAATTAAATGTTGAATTAATACCTGACTGCAGAAGAGTCGAGCAAGCTGTTAAAACAAAGCTTGCAAAGCAATTGCGATTAAAAACAAATCTTGGGTATAGGATAAATTTTCATGATTACGGTCAGTTACCAAGATTTGCAGTTAAGGCAAAACGGTTTAATGACAAGAGAAAGAAACATTGACTCCTGTATGTGCCAATCGATTCGGTACATATAGACTTCCATAAAAATAATTTCACTTTTGTTATCAGTCGTCGACGTATGACTAATACGTCTTCCTCCTTTAAGGCCTTGTGCCAAATTTTAAAATCTGGTAATTATCTGAAAATCTATAATTTTCCCTGAATATCACATAATAATTAAAGAGGTGCGGAATTTATGGCCTTTAATATTGATATAAATGAAATAAAGACAAACATCCGGCAGATAAAAGAAAATGCTGAAAAATTAAATCAAATGGGAAGGGAATTTCCCGCACTTGAGAAAAATTCGGCAAGAATGCTTGCAAGCCTGAAAATGCTGGAACTTAATTTCCCGGACACGGATTTTACAGATAATAATTCAGGTCGCTTTGAATCAGTAATTGATGGTGATTTTTACGCTTCCAGTCATGCAGATAATCTTAGAGATCATTATAATAACAATCATGGCACAGGTTTAGATTCTTCATCTTTTTTTACAAGGGATTTTATGGCCATTATGGATACAGCCCTTGGGAAAAAAAATCCGGACCTTGTTGTAAAAAATGCAGAACTTGTCAATGTTTATACCGGAGAAATACAGAAAAATGCCTGCATCAGTGTATGCGGAGACCGCATCGCCTTTGTAGGAACTGGAGATGATTTTATTGAAGGCCCAGACACAAAAATAATTGATGCAAAGGGTAAAATAGTTATTCCAGGACTCATCGACGGTCACAACCATCTTGCATGGTTTGTCACTCCATCCGAGTTTTTGCGCTATGCTGTAAAGGGCGGCACAACAACCATTATCACCGAAACCATGGAAGTTTTTCCCGTTGCAGGTGAAAAAGGTGTTGAAGATTTCATGGCATCAATGAAAAATCAGCCGGTTAAAATTTTTTCCACGGCACCTGCCACTTCATCCATAAGCTCCAATGTTGCCGGGATGTCGCGTGAGGTTCTGCATAAATTCCTCTTAAAAGATGAAATTCTCGGCCTTGGAGAATCGTACTGGCAGACTGTTTTTCAATCTCCTGAAAATTTTTTACCGGCATTTGAAGAAACTTTAAAAAAAGGGAAAACCCTTGAAGGCCATTCTGCAGGGGCAAGGGGAAGAAAGCTTGCTGCATACACAGGACTTGGCATATCTTCATGCCATGAACCCATAAATGCCGATCAGGTGTTGGAAAGATTAAGGCTTGGCATTTACGTTCTTGCAAGGGAGGGAAGCATACGATCCGATCTTGAAGCCATTGCGCCAATCAAGGATATGGGGGTTGATTTAAGGCATTTATGCTTTGCCTCAGACAGTATCACTCCAAAAGAATTAATGGAAAACGGATATATGGAAAATATCCTTCAGAAGGCTATAAATAAGGGCTTTCAGCCATTGGATGCAATAAAAACCGTAACTTTAAATGTTGCGGAGCATTTTGGTATTTCAGATCATGTGGGAGGTGTTGCCCCTGGAAGATATGCTGACATGCTTATAATTCCCGATATAAACACAATTGAACCAGAATATGTGATAAGCTGCGGAAAAGTTGTTGCAGAAAATGGAAAACTGCTTGTTCAGCCAAAGGCGCATGAATTTAAGGAAAAATCAAAACACAGCGTAAACCTGCCAAAAAAAATTTTTGACCGGGATTTTGCTGTTTCAGTTGCAAATAAGTCAGATTCAGTTAAAGTAAGAGTGATGGAACTGATTACTGATCTTGTTACAAAGGAAAAGATTGTTTCTTTTAATGTGGTTGACGGAGAAATAATTCAGGATATTGAACATGATATATTAAAAGTTGCTGCAATTGACAGGAATTTAAACCCCGGAGAATATTTTACAGGCTTTCTTAAAGGCTTTGGCATGAAATCAGGAGCATTTGCTGCAACGGGTGCATGGGATACAGCCGATATCATCACAATCGGAACAAATGATAAGGATATGGCCTTTGCAGTAAACAGGGTCCATGAACTTAACGGTGGCATTGTTGTGTGTGAAAATGAAAAAATCATCATGGAACTTGGTCTTCCTGTTTTCGGCCTGCTTTCTGAACTTCCCATTGAAAAGGTTGCGGACATGACAGAACGAATCAATAAGAAAGTGCAGGACATGGGATGCAGGTCAAATGACCCTCTGCTTACAATGATAACTCTTACAGGCGCTGCCATTCCTTATATCAGAATCTGCGAGCAGGGGCTTGTTAATTTAAAGGATGGCAAACCGGCAGATCTTATAATATAACCGCCATGAGGCGGATCTGGTCTGGCCCGGATTTGCCACTCAACAAAGTATGAAAAATCCGCCCTGATATCCGGAGTTTTCATATAAATAGCTTTCAGAACCGCCTAATGGCCGTTATATGAAAATGCAGCTCAAAGTGTCGACAGCATAGCCCCCTGTGGGTGATAGATCCAGCCCATCAGGACACAAAGGCGATCAGGAATTTTGCCTTGCCCTCGC
>CAZLBE010000135.1:0-5984 GCA_964557635.1 uncultured Desulfobacterales bacterium | reverse complement strand
ACTCAAACCTTATGGCAAATATCCAGGGAACAAATAGTTTATGACAACCCAAATTTTGTATCGTGAGACTATTATGCCTCATGAAAGGATTATATTAAATATCAATGAAATGGACTTTTACACCTGAACAGATAAAACCCGTTAATTTAATATACAATTTTGTCTCACATTGTTGTTTTAGTTGTATATTCTTTTACGCACAATAGTTTTCACATAATATGCGTTACATATAACTATTTGAAATAATAGACTTAAAAAATAAAATAAATTTTTTACACATCCTTGGCACGAAAGATGCTGATTGTATAAAACTAATTAAGCAGTAAAAATGTTGTTTTGTTTCTCACAAGAAAACTTATCAAAGCAGCAATTCTTTTTAACGAACAATTTAAAACCAACCTGGAGGCTTATAAATGAAAAAATTTTTGATCGCTTATGATAGCAGAACAGGAAATACGAAACAAATGGCTGAATATATTGCTGAAGGAATCAGTTCTCTTGGTTCTCTCCGGTTGAAGGAAGCGGTTGTTGGCACTCAGGAAGGTATGAAGGCATGCCATGATTATGGACGTTATCTTGGTGAACAATTACAATAATAACGATATATTAGCCCATTACGAACATTTTTATAAACTTTGAAAAGGAGGATAAAATGGCTGAAAAATTTGATCTCTATAAATGCGATACATGCGGTAATATAGTTCTGGTAATGCATGGTGGCGGAGGTGAACTTGTATGTTGCGGACAACCCATGCAATTATTTACAGCAAACACTGTTGATGCTGCAAAAGAGAAACATGTACCTGTAATTGAAAAAATATCCGGAGGATACAAGGTAAAAGTTGGTGATGTTGCCCATCCAATGGAGGAAAAACATTATATTGAATGGATTGAACTTGTAGATGGTGACAGATCTTATTTCCAATTCCTCAAACCAGGTGATACTCCTGAAGCTGATTTTAAAGTTGATGCTGATAATGTTGCTGCCAGGGCATATTGCAATCTGCATGGTCTGTGGAAGGCTTAAAAGTAATTTTTAATCAAGGCCTGACAATAAACCGGAAATTTAAGAATTAGGTGGAGAACATTAAATTATGGATAACTATGTATGTTCAATTTGTGGATATGTATATGAACCTGAATTAGGAGATCCTGAAAACAGCATTGCTCCTGGCACAGATTTTGACGATTTGCCGGATGATTGGACCTGCCCTGTCTGTGGTGCCGAAAAGGACCTGTTTGAACCCCAATAGACGGAAATGATCATATATAAATCATGATCATATACAAGTTAAAAGCCTTGGATTTTTTTATAACTAAAAAATCCAGGGCTTTTATAGTTTATATATGATACTACGGCCAAAACGAGATCAAACTCATGGCTGTCAGCCTTATGGCCGTAATATAAAGGAAAAACCAGGATTTTATTATGGATATGCTTGTAACAAACGGTGTCGTAGTCACCATGAATAAAGAGATGGAAGTAATTGAAAACGGAGCTGTTTATATAAAAGACGACACTATTGTGAAGATAGATTCAAAAGACAGATTCTCAGATATTATTGCAGAAAAAACGATTGATGCCCGTGGGGGAATTATCATGCCGGGGCTTATCAATACACATACCCATGCTTCCATGACTCTGTTCAGGGGACTTGCCGATGATATACCCCTGATGGACTGGCTCAATGACCATATTTTTCCCGCTGAATCAAAACTTACTGAAGATATGGTTTACAAAGGTGCCATGCTTGCCTGTGCAGAGATGATTCTTTCCGGTACAACCTGTTTCTGTGACATGTATCTTTTTGAAAATAAGGTTGCAGAGGCTGCTTTTGATTCAGGCATGCGGGCTGTTGTAGGTGAAGTCCTCTATGATTTTCCATCTCCATGCTATGGTGACCTAATAAATGGATTCAATTATGTATCAAATATGATGAAAAAATGGAGAGACAATTCACGCATAACAATAGCTGTAGAACCCCATTCAACTTATCTATGCGCTCCTGAACTCCTTAAAAAAGCAGCAGAAACCGCAAGAGAAAACAAAAGCCCGATTGTGATCCATGTTGCAGAAACAGAGGAGGAAACGGCACTGATAAAAGAAAGATATGGAACGACTCCTGTAAAATTTCTCGCAGATCTTGGGGTATTAGGTCCTGATCTCATTGCGTGCCATTGTATCCATATAACAGAAGAGGATATTCAGATCCTTAAAAAATTTGACGTAAAAATTGCCCATTGTCCCGAAAGCAATATGAAACTTGGTTCCGGCGTTGCCCCTGTTCCTGAACTTATCAAAAATGGCATATGTGTAAGTCTTGGCACAGACGGATGCGCAAGCAACAATGATCTTGACCTTTTTCTTGAAATGGATACAACTGCAAAACTTCACAAGGTTTTTAACATGGACCCCGAGGCAATTAATGCAGAAACCGCTTTAAAAATGGCAACCATAAACGGGGCCGCAACACTTGGGCTGGATAAAATAACAGGTTCCCTTGAAGTTGGCAAAAAAGCTGATATTATAGTTGTTGACAGCTCAAAGCCACACATGATTCCAATGTACAATCCATATTCACAGCTTGTCTATTCTGCAAATGGAAGTGATGTTTCTGCAACTATTATTGATGGTAATCTTGTTATGAAGGACAGGAAAATACTTAAAATGGATATAAGAAAAATAATGGATGATGTAAAAGAGATCAGCAAAATCATAAAAAAAGCTGATCATTGAGTTTAAAATACATTTTTGTGGACAAAGCCATAACCCTGTCCACAAAAATGTATTACTTTTTATTCAAATTAAAAACAGTGAGTGCAACTCTCACGTTTAATTTATAAAACCGTATCCTTGCTCCCCGTGAAGAGCCTGATCAAGTCCTTCTATCTCTTTTTCATGGTCTACTCTGAATCCTATTGTTTTTTCAACAACAACACAGATAATATAGGTCATAACAGCGGCGAGAAGTATTGTAGCACCTATACCTTTGAGCTGGACAAGAAACTGATCCCATACTGTCCATTGTCCCGTCGAAGACACAGCAGCAGCATGTTTCATCCATGAATCACGAACCAGAAAAGTGAGAAGAAGCACCCCTAACCCGCTGCCAACACCGTGGATTCCAAAGCAGTCCAGGCTGTCATCATATTTAAATTTCATTTTCATCTGAAGTGCATAATAACATACAATTGAGGATGCGGCTCCAAGCAGCATGGCTCCTTCCGGTTTCACAACAGCAGCTGCAGGTGTAATGGCAACAAGCCCTGCAAGTGCGCCGGATGCAAACCCCAATGAAGATGCTTTCTTAAAAATAATCTCTTCAAGCAAAAGCCACGTCAAAGCTCCGCTTGCTGCAGATACCTGGGTCATTGTAAGAGCACGGGCAGTGGCAAGGCCGCTCTGAAGTGTTGAACCTGCATTGAAACCAAACCAGCCCACCCATAAAAGACCTGCACCGATCAGGGTCATAACCAGGTTATTAGGATGTGCTATGGCATCAGGAAACCCGTGGCGCCTGCCAAGATACAGGGCAGCAACAAGGGCGCTTATTCCGGCAGAAACATGAATAACAAGTCCTCCTGCAAGATCAATTACCCCTGCAGCTCCTGCATTAAACAACCAGCCGTCAGAAGCCCATACCCAGTGACACAAAGGACAGTAAACAAAGATAAACCATAAAACAATAAAAAGAGAATACCCCTTAAAATAGACTCTTTCAGCAATTGCACCACTGATAAGTGCAGGCGCAATTATTGCAAATTTTCCCTGAAACATGGCAACGACATACTCCGGAATACCATTTGTAATTCTCGTATCAATTCCTTTAAGAAAAAAGAAATCACTGTTCCAGCCCACAAAACCGCCAAGTATACTTTTTCCAAAGGTAAGGGAATAGCCGAAAATAACCCACAACACACCGATGATTGCAACGGAAACAAAGGAGTGCATCATTGTACTTAAAACATTACTGCTTTTCACAAGCCCGCCATAAAACATTGCAAGCCCCGGAATCATAAGCAGTACAAGGGCTGTTGAAGCAAGCATCCATGCCGTGGAGCCGGTATCAATTGTACCTGTACTGCCGGCAAACGCTATCCCTGGAATTATGGTTGTAACCCCTGTTGCTAAAAAAATTTTCCCCCCCTTTTTCATCATAAAATTCCTCCTGATCCTTTAAAGTTAATTAGTATAAAAACAACAATTTTGTATAACCGCCATGGGGCCGATCCGGATTCAGACCCTGATCCGACCCAAACAAAAAAAAATCAATAAACATAACATGTTATGTTCTATTTATCATAAATAAAAAATAATAAATTTACTGGCATAAGGCTTTTACCCATTGCCTTTTTTGATTTTACAGTACAATTTCCTTAGAACTGCAATCAACAAAGGCAAAACCTGTGCCGAAGCATCGAAAAACTGCAACCGTTCACAGTCAATTCGCTAACTGTAAGCGTTCACGTGAAACTTATTGCACTGCTTGATAGTGCAAAGGCAATGTGTTATAAAAATTTTCAAGCTTTGGCACGCCACATATTTCATTAAACAAAGGTGCTTTTTGTGACAAAAAAAGAAAAACTGATATTTAAATGCAGTGCATGCGGGTACCAGACCCTTCAATGGATGGGAAAATGTCCCGAATGCGGAGAATGGGACAGTTTTACTGCAAAAAAACGGGATGAAAAAAGCAGGGTAAAAAACGTTTTATCACAGCCAGGCAACAAACCCGTACCCATCCATTCCATCGAGTTGCTGAAAGAACCCCGCATCTGTACGGGAATAGAGGAATTTGACCGGGTCCTGGGCGGTGGTATTGTGGAAGCCAGTCTTATCCTGATCGGAGGAGATCCCGGCATTGGAAAATCAACCCTGATGCTCCAGGCGCTTTCAACCCTTGCCATATCAGGCAGAAAAGCCCTTTATATTTCAGGAGAAGAATCCATAAGACAGATAAAAATGCGGGGAAAACGACTTGGGGCTGAATCCACTTCAATGCTTGTTGCTTCTGAAACAGATCTTGACTCAGTTTGCGCCATGATTGAATCGGAAAAACCAGATGTTGTTGTGGTGGATTCCATTCAAACGGTTTACAATCCTGAAATCGGCTCAACTCCCGGAAGTTTAACACAGATAAGGGAAGCATCCATACGCTTGATGAACATTGCCAAGAAAACAGGCATTCCACTTTTTCTTGTGGGCCATGTAACAAAAGGCGGGGCAATTGCAGGTCCGAGAATCATGGAGCATATGGTCGATACGGTTCTTTATTTTGAAGGAGACAGAAATCATATATTCAGGATTTTAAGGGCGGTAAAAAACAGGTTCGGATCAACCAATGAAATAGGTGTATTTGAAATGAAGGAGAAAGGATTAGAGCAGGTGCATAATCCTTCTGCTCTGTTTCTCTCTGAAAGATCCATAAACGCACCCGGATCAGTTGTCATAGCAAGCATGGAGGGTACAAGACCCATACTCCTTGAAATTCAAGGACTTGCAAGTAATTCAGGACCTGGAACACCAAGAAGAACAGTTCTGGGACTTGATCCGAACAGGGTGGCCCTCATAGCTGCTGTCATGGAAAAAAGGCTTGGAATCAATCTTGCACAAACCGATATTTTCATGAATGTAGCAGGCGGGGTAAAGGTTGCTGAGCCTGCAGCAGATCTTGGTATTGCTGTGGCATTGGTTTCAAGTTTTCTTGACAGGATAGTCCCTGAAGGCATTATTGTGTTTGGAGAAATAGGGCTTACAGGAGAAATACGGGCAACAAGCCATGCTGATCTGCGCATTAAAGAAGCAGAGAAAATGGGATTTTCAAGATGCATAATCCCAAATAACAGCCTTAAACAGGCAAATAACATAAAAAAAATTAAAATTAACGGAATAGGTTCTTTAAAGGAAATTATGGGACTTTTATAACCGCTGAATTTCTGTAATAAAAAACAAGAAATTGAGTCAGGCACATGGGTTGCGGGCA
>CAZLBE010000134.1:0-5989 GCA_964557635.1 uncultured Desulfobacterales bacterium | reverse complement strand
TAATGGAAAAATAAAAATTATTGCAAGAAGCGCAAGCCAGCTTTTTGACAAGGCGCGCATAAATGCATTTGTAAAAGGCGCACTTGAATCGGATATTGTTTTAATTATTCTTCACGGTGGTAAGACATCCTGTCCCGCTTTTGAACCCCTTGTAAACAAAATTGCGGAAAACATAAAAAGAGGAATAAAAACACCTTACCTTCATATTCATCCCCAGGGAAGCGATGAGGACGGACTTGAAGCTGCAAAAAAATATGACAGCGGATTTTCAACGGATACATGGAGTACAATAAACCGCTATCTTATACACGGAGGGCCTGAAAATTTTTACAATCTGTTATGCTTTTTCTACAATATTTTATATGAAATGGAGCGCCAATCCAACGAGTCTGCCGGCTTGCACGCCCCAGGTCAGCAATTTGCAGAAATCTATGATTCTTTGAGACAGGACAGGAGCACATCCGAATTCGCCTCAGAATGGTTATTTAATGAGAAAATTGAGTGTAAACCGCCTGCAAGCCTTCCCCAGGAAGGGATCTACCATCCCGATATTGATGAAGTAATGGAGGTGGAACAATATATAAGGGAAAAAATTGTTCCCGGAAGAATCACAGTTGGAATCTGGTTTTACCAGTCTTACTGGTTAAACGGAGACTTAGGATATATAGATGCAATTATCCGTGAGACGGAGCGGCGCAACGCCAATGTAATATGCGTATTTCATCTTCGGTACAAAGACAGTGAAAGGGGCAACCGGGGCGCTGATTATGCAGTTGAACATTTTTTCATGAAAAACGGAAAATCCGTCATAGATGTTTTGATAAATCCCATGCTGTTTTCTTTAACCCTTTCCGATCCCGGATACAAAAATCTTCTGCCGCGCTTAAACGTTCCTTTTATTCAGGCAATCGTGACCTTAAACCCGTATGAACAATGGAAAGCAAGTGACGCCGGCATATCACCCATGGAGGTCTCATATTCCGTTGCCCAGCCTGAATTTGACGGGGCACTTATCACCGTGCCCATTGCCACAAAAGAGGAAAATGACATTGATCCTGTAACCGGGGCATTGGTGTCAAAAAATATGCCAATTCCCGACCGGGTTGAAAAAATGGTTTCCCTTTCCCTTAACTGGGCAAGACTGAGTAAAAAACAGAACAGAGACAAAAAAATTGCCATAATTTTCCATCACTATCCTCCGCGAAACGACAGAATCGGCTGCGCTGTGGGGCTGGACAGTTTTGAAAGTGTAAAACTGCTGCTTGATGAAATGAAAAAGAACGGCTACAAAATCGATAAAACCTATGAAACAGGCGATGAACTTGCAAAAAAGCTTTTAGACAGAATGACCTGTGACAGGCGGTGGCTGACAATGGACAAAATGGCTGAAAGAGCGGAAGCATTTGCAGGAAAGGAGCTGTTTTTGCCATGGCATAATGCATTGCCTTCATCAATAAAAAAGAAAATGACAGCGGACTGGGGAGAAGTGCCCGGAAAGCTTTTTGTGTACAAGAACAAAATGCATTTTCCAGGTCTTGTAAACGGCAATATTTTTATTACAATTCAGCCGCCAAGGGGTTATTTTGAAAATATCGAAAAAATTTATCATGACATGCATCTTTCCCCCCCCCACCATTACCTTGCACATTACCGCTGGATAAAGGAGGTGTTCAAAGCCGATGCAGTAATGCATGTAGGCAAGCACGGCTCACTTGAATGGCTTCCGGGAAAAGCGCTCGGGCTTTCAGGACAATGCTATCCCGATCTTGCCATCATGGACATGCCCAATATTTATCCTTATATAATAAACGATCCAAGCGAGGGAACACAGGCAAAGCGCAGATCATACTGCTGCATAATTGACCATCTTACACCTGTTTTCACAAATGCCGATCTTTATGAAGAGCTTGCCGATGTGGAAAACCTGCTAAAAGAATACAATGATGCTAAAGCAGAAGATCCTGGCAAAATTCCCGTTCTTAAATCAATGATCTGGGAAGCGGTATGCAATGCAGACCTTGACAAGGACCTTGAAATAAGCAGAAAGGACGTATTTAATGATTTTCAGGCATTTCTTGAAAAACTTCACTCATATCTGTCAGATCTTGGGGACACAATGATTAACGACGGGCTTCACATTCTTGGTAAAGCCCCGGAAAATGATCGTCTTGCAGAATTTATAGTCCAGCTTACACGCCTTGAAAACGGTGATGTTCCTTCCCTGCGCGAATCAATTTTAAATTCTCTTGGTTATAATTATGATGAACTTGTCAGCAATAAAGGCAGATCTCTTCCAGGTTTTAACGGAAAAACAGGGGCACAGATAATCAAACAAGTCCATGAAACCAGTCTTGCCATGGTAAAACAGGTAATAGAGCATATGCATGATACTGCGGGGATTATTCAGAAAATTGTTTCCAACTGCCTTTTAAGAATGAAAAATAATTTTCAATCTGATCGGACAATAGCAGCAGATCAGACAATAGCAGCAGATCAGATAAAAACAGCGGATCAGACAGAAACACCAGAGATAATGAAAGTTATGCGTTATATCTGTGAAAATTTAATCCCTGATATCAAACAGGTTACAGATGAAATTGATTCAAGTCTTAAAGGATTTAACGGAAAATTTGTTCTTCCCGGGCCGTCTGGCGCTCCCACAAGAGGACAGGCAGATATTCTGCCAACGGGAAGAAATTTTTTCTCGGTTGACCCTAATAAAATTCCCACACCGGCAGCATGGAAGGTGGGTAAAAAAATGGGAGACGTCCTCATTGAGAGATACCTTGAAGAGACCGGCAAATACCCGGACAGCATCGGCATAATTCTCTGGGGCGGGTCTGTAATGCGAAGCAGGGGCGATGATATTGCAGAGATTTACTATCTCATGGGTCTTAAACCAATATGGGCAAAGGGAAGCGGTAATGTAACCGGTCTTGAGATCATTCCCGCATCAAAGCTCAAACGTCCCAGGCTTGATGTTGTACCCCGGACTTCCGGTTTTTTCCGTGATGCGTTTCCAAATTTAGTTGAAAGAATAGATGAAGCGGCACAGATGGTGGCAGCGTTAAATGAATCTTTTGAGATAAATATTTTAAGGCGTAATGTTCTTATTGATAAACAGACCTACATGGAACAGGGAATGGATGAAGAGCATGCCCTGAGGGAGGCAACCTTTCGTGTGTTCGGCTCCCCCCCCGGCACTTATGGAGCAGGAGTATCCGAACTTATTGAATCAAAAAACTGGGAAACAAGCGATGATCTCGGCAATAATTATATCCAATGGAGCGCACATGCCTATGGCAGTGGAACCTACGGCAAACAAAAGTCTGCTGCTTTTCGTAATCTCCTTTCCCGTATGGATGTCACAGTGAAAAACGAAGATTCAAGGGAGTACGACATGATGTCCTGCACCGATTATTATAATTACCACGGAGGGCTTATTGCAGCGGCAAAAACCGTGCGGGGCAGTCTTCCTTTCTCGCTTGTGGGAGACAGTTCCGATCCCAAAAGAGTAAAAATACGCACAACCTTTGAAGAGGCAAAGCATGTTCTCCGCGCCCGTCTGACAAACCCGAAATGGATTAAAGGTATGAAACGCCACGGGTATAAGGGCGCAGGTGATATTTCCCATATGATGGATGTTGTATTGGGTTGGGATGCAACGGCAGAGGTGATAGAGGACTGGATGTATAAAAGAATTGCTGATAAATTTGCCCTTGATCCCGCTATGCAGGAATGGATGAAAGATGTAAACCCTTTTGCCCTTGAGAATATTTTAAACAAGCTGCTTGAAGCAATAAGCCGCGGTATGTGGAAAGCGGATAATGAAACGGAAAAAAAATTGCAGCAGGCTTACCTTGAAATGGAAGGTGAAATTGAAGAACTCACGGAATAGGGGCTCATCGCGAATTATGTCCATGCTTTCCACTGGTATTTTATTTTGCTTAAATTCTCTGCAGCAGGATTCGCTGAATTCACCGAATTCGCCGGATTCACCTCATGGGGGTTTTATGAATATTGGCTTTTTATGTTTCCTGATGATTGTTTTCACTGGAGCTGTTTTATTTTCCAATCCTGCTGCGGCTGCAAAACAGTCAGATGTTTTTGTTATTACAGCAGATGAAATAAAAAAAATGAACCTGCATAAAATTTCCGATGTACTCAATCAGATTCCCGGAGTGAATGCAGGGGATAGTTCAATATCGATCCGCGGGTCCCTTAAAGTAAAAGTTATGCTTAACGGCAGGCCTATTAACGATCCCACATCAAGCCACGGGTTTGTCAAATTTGACCTTGTTTCCATTGACAACGTGGAAAAAATTGAGATCTACAGAGGAACAGGCGCCTTAAAATACGGCGATAATGCCAGCGGAGGTGTGGTTTTAATCACAACAAAAAAAATAGGAGATCTGCATGGAAACATAAAATCTTTTTTCGGAAATTTTAATACTTCAGACATCAACTTAAACTGCAGCACCAGTAAAAATAATTTCGGCTATTCCATATCAGCAGGATATGAACATACCGACGGCTATCAAACCAACGGTGACAAAGAAAAAAAACGATGCGGCGGTAAATTTGAATATAAAGTCAGCAAAGATTTAGATTTTGCCTTTTCCGGTGATTTTATCACGGATCAGCGGGGGCTGAGTGGCCGCCCGGAATACCCGACTCCCCATTCAAGAAAAAAAAGTGACATGACCTCCCTTGCCATGAGCACAAAAATAAAGAAAATATCAAGTGAAACATTTTACAATGACGGCAAAACCCACAATAAGGATATAAGCCGGAATATTGACAATTCAATCATTGTAAGAAAATTCGGTGAAGATATTTCAACATTCGTTGACACCGGGAAATGGGGGACTTTTACATATGGAGGAGCTTTTCGCTTTGGGCAGGCAGAAAGCACGAAATTTGACACAAAAAATGAAAATTCAATCGCCATGTTTGCTCAAAACAATATCGCATTTAACGCTGTTCCTGTAAATTTTTCATTTGGGATAAGGAAAATTATTTATTCGGAATTTGACAACGCAATTAACCCTGAAATTAAATTATCATATCACAGCAATGCTTTAAAAAACGGAACAGCCTTCGACTTTCAACGCAAATGGACAGTTTCTTTTTCCTACAGCCGGATCAAGAACACCCCGTCATTTCATCAGAGATACGATATAACCAGCACAAAAGTGCCAAATCCGGATCTTGGGACTGAAACTGCTGATAATTTCAGCCTGAATTTTTTTATGGAAACAACGGACAAATTTTCATGGGGGGCATCCCTGTTTTACAACACGATTGCCGACAGGATTGTTTATGAACTTGGGGATGACGGTATTGCCAGGTACAATAATTTTGGCAGGGTTGTCTATAAAGGAGGTGATATCATGTTAAACTGGGCGCCTCTGAAAGATATCTCACTTAAAGCAAACTATATTTATCTTAAGGCTGTGGATGAAAATACCGGGCTGTGGATGGTGGCAAAACCAAGGCACCGGATATATGCCGATTTGACCTATGCCCCGACAAGACAAATTTCCATTATTGCTAATCTGAAATACAATTCAAAACAATATACACGCTCTGACAACACAACCCATGTGAATCAGCGGTTAATAGAGAATTTAAGATTTGAATATTCTCCTTTTGTTCCGATTTTCAGACACGGGCAGATGGAAATTTTCGGAGAGATTAAAAATCTTGCCAATAAAAATTATCGCTATGGAGACGGTTGGCTGGCACCGCCCCGGACCTGGATTCTGGGGCTGAATTACAAATTTTAGGAGAGAAACAAGAAACAAGATACTGACAACTAAAAAGAATAAAAAAAAGGAGTAAACAATGAAAAAGAACGTAATACTAAAGGAAGCAATTATAACGAGAACGATGGCAGCGGAAATAACAATAGTGACAATTTTATTTGTCTTTTTTTCTGTTATGAGCTTTGCAGTGCCTGCCATGTGTGAAGAAAAACAGCAGAATA
>CAZLBE010000133.1:4188-5997 GCA_964557635.1 uncultured Desulfobacterales bacterium | reverse complement strand
CTTGGGATTCACATCTATTATATCATAGTTGTCTTTTTCAATGATCAGAATGGGGTTGGGACCGCTTGTAAAAAGAGATCTGTATTTTTTTTCCGATTCCGTGAGTTTGTCCGTGGAAATTTTTAATTTTGAAATCATTTTCATGAATGAATTGGTAAGTTTGCCTATCTCGTCGTCCTTTGATCCCGATGTTTTTGGCAGCTTATTAATGTCGTTTTCATAAATTATATTAAAATCTCCTTTTGTCAGCTGGTCTGTATATCTGATTAAAGAAGATATGGGTCTTGTTATATGATAGGCAAGGCGGTTACTGAGAATGAAAAAGATGATGGTGACAACGGATACAAAACTTAAAAATACAAGTCGCAGGTTGGCAATGAGTTCATCAATGTGATGCTTGTCAAGGCCGATCTGAACGGAACCAATTGTGTAAATTCCCTCTTTAACCGGCACCCACATGTGAAATACCGCATGTTTTGTAACTTTTATAAGTTTTACCTCTTCGTGGAGATTATTCTGCTGTTGTACAATGGATTTTAATTTTTCAGGAAAGAAATTTGTAAATGAATGGGCAAGGATATTGCCATGGTTATCGGTGATAATAAGGTATTTAACAATATCCTTTTTTTTGCCTAATCTTGCATCATAGGCAAGGGAGGTTAATTCAGCCCTGTTTTTTGTCAGGATAAAAGTCCTGGCATTTTCCGCTATGCTCTGGGCAATACCGGTTCCCCTTTTCTGAAGTTCCGATGTAAGTCCCGAGATCAAAATCGCCCTTGTAAAAAGGGCAATAATTATACTGACGAGGAGGATAAATCCAAGACAGGAAAGAAATATTTTATTTTTAAGACTGAGTTGGTTAAATAAATTCATTTTATCAGAACAAGCTTACCGTTTTTAATTTTTGTATAGTATACCTTGTCAAGCCCCTGGTGATCATCTTTCCCAAAGGAGATCGGGTTTGAAATGCCAATGTCGAAATTGTTAATGGATTCAATGGCAGCGATAAATTTTTCCCTTGTGATGTCAGGGCCTGCCCTTTTAAGGCCCTCCACAAGGATCATTGCGTCAATAAATCCTTCAAGCCCCACAAAGCTCGGTTTTGAATCCGGATAATATTTTAAAAGAAGTCTTATATAATTTTTTACGCCGGGCAGGGCATGGTCAGGATCTTTAACCGTAGGAGGCGGAACAACCTGGGTGACTATGACATTTTCTCCTGTTTTGCCAAGCCTTCTTGCAAGCTCCTTTGATCCGACAAATGACACATTGTGAAACAAAGGGGAAAAATGCCTTTTATCGGCAAGCTTGATAAATTTTGCACATGCATCATAGGTTCCAATCATGATCACGGCCTGAGCGTTTGATGCAATAATATTGTCAAGTCCCTTTTCCACGTCAAGGGTTCCCCTTATGTATGTTCCCTTTGCCACTGGCTTGAGATTGTATTGCTGCAAGGCAATTTCAGTTCCCCTGAGGCCATCAAACCCATATTCATCGTATTGATAAAAAACAGCTACTTTTGTAAGCTTTTTCCTTTTTACTATCATATCAACGGCAGCCTTTGTTTCCTGGTAATAGGATGCGCGGATATTTATAAGATAACGGTTTACAGGGTGCCTTAAACGGCTTGCACCTGTAAACATGCCAACAAGGGGAATTTTTGCTTCATTTACAAGGGGAATAATTCGAACGGTTGTGGGTGTACCAACATAACAAAACAGTAGAAAAACCCTGTCTTCAAGTATCAGTTGCTGGGTATTGAAAAGGCATCTTGCAGGATCATACCCGTCATCCTTTGCAATGATT
>CAZLBE010000133.1:0-4088 GCA_964557635.1 uncultured Desulfobacterales bacterium | reverse complement strand
AACAGTTCTATAACGGCCATGCGGCCGATTCGGCACAGCTTCGAACTTTTTGCCCGGCAAAACATGGATTTTATTGGCAAGTTCCGGTCGTGCACCTGACTTTTTACGCAACCTGGCAATATGTATGGCTTTAGCGCCTTTCCCCTGAATTCATGCAATAAAAAACAAGAAATTGAGTCAGGCACATGGATTGCGGGCATAGTTAGCTTTAGTCTGTTTTTATTCATTTGTTAACTCGTTTGCAATTAATTCAGCTTATCTTAAAACAGTTTCCGTTGCAAGTTTCTGCATATCCGGTGGATAGCCGTATTGTCTCAAAGTCCGCTTTATTATTACTTTCAATTTTGCCCTTACACTTTCTTTTATTGTCCAATCAATTGATGCGTTTGCTTTTACTCTTTCTGTCAGTATTACTGCAAGTTCTCTTAATTTATTTTTTTCCATTAGTTCTATTGCGCTTTTATTGTCAGCTACTGCTGTGTAAAAAGCATATTCAAAATCAGTTAAACCAAGTGCCTTGGCTTCACTGTCCATATTTACGATTTCCTTACTCAAGGAAATAAGTTCATCCATCACTTCGACTGCTGTTAATATTTTGTTGTGATATTTCTTAATGGCATTTTCAAGCATTTCCATCAGTGTTTTGCTTTTTACCAAATTCTTTTTTGAGCGAGATTTGATTTCATTATTTAAAAGTTTTTTCAAAACTTCCATTGCAATATTTTTATGTTTCATTCCTTTCAGTTCTAAAAGGAAATATTCTGAAAGTATTGAAATATCAGGCTTTTTAATTCCTGCCGCATTAAAGATATCAATAACTTGTTCAGAGACCAAGGCCTTGTCTATTACTTGACGAATTGTAGTTTCAATTTCTTCGTCTGTTTTTCCCAAACCTGTTCCGTCAAATTTTGCCAATCTTGCTTTTACCGCCTGAAAAAATCATTGATAACTTTCTGGAAGTATCCGCTTCAAAATATTCTTCGTAAGGAAACCCGTAAAACATTTGAGAAACAATTTCTAATTTTTCTAACATTAATTCAACGGCTTGTTCCTGTAAAATAGTTGGGTCGCCTTTACCGCCTGAATCCGAATAAAAAGAAAGTGCTTTTTTAAAATCGGAAGCAATACCGAGGTAATCAACAATTAGACCGCCCGGCTTATCTTTGTAAACACGGTTTACCCTTGCAATGGCCTGCATAAGGTTATGGCCTCTCATTGGTTTATCAATGTATAAAGTATGCATACTTGGAGCGTCAAAACCCGTCAACCACATATCACGAACAATAACCAGTTTAAGCTCGTCTTCAGGGTCTTTCATCCTGTCAGCCAATGTTCTTCTTTGTTGCTTGGTGGTGTGATGTTCTGCAATTTTTGGTCCGTCCGAACTTGCCGAAGTCATTACAACTTTAATAACGCCTTTATTCAAATCATCGGAGTGCCACTCCGGTTTAATTTTAATAATTTCATCGTAAAGATCGGCTGCAATTCTTCTCGACATTGAAACAATCATTCCTTTTCCGTCAAACACTTCTTGTCGTGCTTCAAAATGGCTTATTATATTTTTTGCAATATTTTTTATTCTGTTTTTACTTCCAATTAAGGCTTCAAGCTGTGTCCACTTTGATTTTGCCTTTTGTGTCTCGGTTAAATCTTCCTGTTCTAAATTCTTTTCCAGTTCTTCAACAAGTTGTTTGCCTTCTTTACTCAGGTTTACTTTTGCCAAACGACTTTCATAATAAATACGAACCGTTGCACCGTCTTCAACTGCCTGGGCAATATCATAAATATCAATGTAATTACCGAAAACAGCAGGAGTATTTACATCGGTGCTTTCAATTGGTGTTCCTGTAAAACCGATGTATGTGGCATTTGGCAAGGCATCACGCATATATTTTGCAAAACCGTATTTTATGGCTCCTGTCTCATTGTCAAGTTTGGCTTTGAAACCGTATTGGGTCCTGTGTGCTTCATCGGCAATTACAACAATATTTTCTCTGTCCGATAAAGTTTCATAAATATTACCGTTTTCAGGTTGAAATTTCTGAATGGTGGAAAATATTACACCGCCCGAAGCCACTTTTAATTTTTCTTTTAAATTTTGCCTGTCTAAGGCTTGCCTGGGTTCTTGTTTTAAAAGCTGGGTTGATGCTGCAAATGTGTCAAATAATTGATCGTCCAGATCGTTGCGGTCTGTGATTATTAGAATGGTTGGATTATCTAAAACCAAAACAATTTTACCGGTAAAAAACACCATTGAAATCGATTTGCCACTTCCCTGCGTATGCCAGACAACACCGCCTTTTCTATCTCCTTTTGGTTGTAATTTAACCCCTGTTAATCCGTAACCTTCAGGAGATTCCATTACCATATTGGGTTGAACCCTGTGCGAAGTCAAAGTATCTTTTTTTTGGATTTTTCAAAAACAACAAAATGACGGATTAAGTCCAACAGAGTTTTTTTATTCAACATTCCATTTATCAGCGTTTCTAATTGGCCGACAAGATTTGATGCTTTTTCTTTTCCGTCTGCTGATTTCCAGGCCATAAAACGGGTTAATCCGGAAGACAAAGAACCTGCTTTAGCTTCCAATCCATCGGAAATAATCAAAGAACCATTGTAAGTAAAAAGGCTTGGAATAATTTCTTTATATGTCTGTAATTGTTTGAATGCCGATTTTATCGTTGCATTTTCATTAGAAGGGTTTTTCAGTTCAATTACAACAAGAGGAATACCGTTTACAAAAAGAATAACATCGGGGCGTTTGTTGTTTCCGTTCTCAATAACCGTAAATTGGTTGGCAACAATAAATTCATTGTTTTCCAAATTTTCAAAATCTATAAGCCAAATCAAATCACCTCTTTGATGTCCGTCTTGTTGATAAGAAACTTTTATGCCTTCAGTAAGCATTCGGTGAAATGTTTCGTTATTGGCGATTAGTTCAGGAAAATTGATTCGCTGAATCTCTTTTAATGCATCTTCTTGTGCATCATTTGGAACTTTTGGATTAATTCTGCCAATGGCGTTTTGTAAACGTTCAGTTAATAAAACATCTTCGTAAGAATCCCTCCTTTCGGCTCCGCTTAAGGAACTTTCCGAATCGGGGGCAATATCCGGTGCATAGATATACCCGTACCCCAAATGTTCCAATAATTCTATTGAAAATTTTTCTATTGTGTTCTCGGTTATTTTGGTCATTTTTATTATTTACCTGACCCTTGTTCTGACCTGAACATTTGTTTTAATCTTGTTATATAAATTGATTGCTTTTTCATGTTCAAATGTTACCGATATGCAGTAATTTTGCATTTTTAAATCATCGTTAATCCATTTATTGAAATTGAGTAAAACTAAAGTAATGGGAGTTGAAGGTCTGTTCTTAGGTTCCCTTTTGTACACTTTCCAGGCTTTTTGGTGACAACCGGCTTTTCTAATATTGCTTCCGGGTAAAAAATCAACTTCAAAGTTTTTATATCTTCAGGAACACCCGTTGTCTCAGTATTCTCTGAAATTGCTCCATATTTTTCAATTAAATTTTGTGGAGCCACAGAATGAAATAGATGAAATTCCATTCTATTCCCCAGATAACTATCTCCGCGGGTTGATCTTGTTTCCGGATCAAAAGTAAGAACTACCGTAATTTTTTTCTTTCCAGCTTCATTAAAAAAAATATCTGGTAATTTTAAAGAGTAAACTTTTATTTGATTTAATCCTATTTGTCCCTCGTCCCAAAGAACAGTTCGATTATCAAAACAATTAATCGCTTTATCAAAACTGCTTAAACTATATCCACTTACAGATAAATGTTGTTTTTCTTCTTTTTTCTTATCAGTTGTTTTATAAAAGCCCTTTGGAGGTAAAAATGGATAATCTGCACCAACCAACAACATATTTTTTATAAAATTAGATGATTTTTGCGGATACTTGTTTGCTATTCTACCGGCTAAATGTGCAACTTTAGGAGCAGAAAAACTTGTGCCATAGTCAAATTTAATAATATTTTCAGTTGCATTATTATTTAGCAGAGCAATTTTACCACCATTATCTTCTGGAATATTAAAGTGGACCCCATGTCAAGACCGATTTTTTAA
>CAZLBE010000132.1:0-6003 GCA_964557635.1 uncultured Desulfobacterales bacterium | reverse complement strand
TAACTGATAACTGATAACTGATAACTGATAACTGATAACTGATAACTGATAACTGCAGCTTTGCTGCAATTATATAACAGAGGCAGGATGGATTATCAATCAATACGTAAGATAGAAAAATTAAATTATAAATCAATTTGTACATGGGAACATCGGTATGGTATAGATCATTTTAAAAAAATAAATCAGAATTTTTAAATTTATCATTTCAGGAATAACAAATTATGCCTTACACCGGAAAGAAAATCATAGTTTACACAGTAGGAGTATGGGACATGTTTCACATTGGCCACTTAAAGCTCCTAAAAGCAGCCAAAGCACTTGGTGATATTTTAATCGTTGGTGTCAATACAGATGAACTTGTTAAGGAATACAAAGGCCATTATCCCCTTTTATGCTGGGAAGACAGGGCTGCTGTTGTAGAGGCCTGCAGGTTCGTAGACCTTGTGATTCCCGCATCAAGCCTTGAAAAGGATAAGTTGCTTGAGGAGATTAATGCAGATATTCTTGTTCATGGAAATGATAAAAAAATTTTAGGCCATGATTATATGATAAAAAACAATAAAAGGGTGATATACCTTCCATACACAGAGGGCAGAAGTTCAAGCATACTCAGGGAAACCCTTAAGCGGTATTATGATGAGCAGATGCAGGCGAACAAGGTATGAAAATCATTTTTGATGTGCAGGAACTGTACTATCTTGCCCAGTATCTTCCTGTTTTCCGGGAACTTGAAAAACGAAATGTTTCATGTTCCTTTGTAATTTATGAAAACCGGGATTTTAATCATCTTTTGACAAAGGCCGTTAAGGAAGAAAATCTTGATGCCTGTTTTGTTAAGAATAAATATTGCGCACTAGAGCATTACATGCAGGAAAAGGCGGACTGGGTGATATTTGGAAATCATTTTTTCGATGTAAAATCCCTTCACACTGTTTCAAAAACTGCTCAGTTCGGTCATGCCATAGGTATAAAAAAAAGTTATTATACAAAGTCAAAAACTCAAATGACAGTCAGGTTTGTTGAGGGGCAAAGGCGGCTTGAAATCATAAAAAAAATGTATCCCAAGGGAAATTTTGTATTAACGGGATTTGCCAAGCTTGATCCCATTTACAATAATGGGATAAAAGGGCTTGACCTTGATTCTATGGGGCTTGACTCTAAAAAAAAAACAGTTCTTTACGCCCCTACATTTTATCCAAGCTCAATTGAATTGTTTTCAGATGAATTTCCATCTGATTTTTCAGAGTACAATATAATTGTTAAACCCCACTATTTTTCCCTTACAAAGGAGAAATACATCGGTCAGCGTAATAAATTTAATACATGGAAAAACAGATATTCCAATGTTTATGTTGCTTCCCTTGACGAGCACTCCCTTCTTCCCTTTATGGTGACAGCAGATATATTGATCAGCGAGGCTTCTTCTTCACTTTTTGAGTTTGCAGCCCTTGACAAACCCGTTGTATGGTGCGATTTTTTTCATCTGCGCTGGTCATACAGAGGCCCTTTTCATTTCAGGCTGACCCGCAGACTTGATCAGGATATATTAAAATTTTCCGATATAGGAGCCCATGCAGAAAACTACGCAGGCCTGAAACAGATCGTTGATGAGCAGATCGCTAATCCAGGGATATTCAGCAGTAAAAGAAAAAAATACTGCGATTTATTTGTGGGTGCTTCCGATGGAAAAGCTTCACAGCGCATTGCCGATTACCTCTGCGGTTAGTGCCTTACCCCTGAATTTCTGTAATAAAAAATAAGAAATTGAGGAAAGACACATGGGTTGAGGGCATAGCTCGCTTTAGGTTGCATAATGCCGCTAAAAAGAGAAACAATATGAATAAAATAATGAATTTTGATAAAAAACCGACGCTTTTATTTATAATTATTTTTGCCTGCGTTATGTGGACAGGGCAGTACAGCCTTCGACACTTGTGGGCGCCGGATGAGGCACGTTACACCTATGTTGCCCAGGAGATGAACGATACAGGGAACTGGCTTGTACCCCAGAGAAACGGGAAATTCTATTCACATAAACCACCCCTGATGTTCTGGCTGATAAAACTTGGCACCTTTGTTACAAACGGTAAATTCAATGGTGTGTCAGGCAGATTGCCAAGTCTTCTCGGCGGTATTCTTGCCATGTGGGCACTTGTCATGATCTCGTGTAAGTGGTTTGATACAAAAACTTCGTGGTGGAGTTTACTGATTGTAAGCTCTTCATATCTTTTCTGGTTTAAAGGAGGAACCGGCCAGATAGATATGCTTTTGTTGGGTCTTGAGATGATCGCTTTGTATCTGCTTTATGAAAATGATGAAAGCCCTGCCTTCTGGCGCTCGTTTCTTGCATTTTCCTTTATGGGCCTTGCAGTTCTTGCCAAGGGGCCTGTGGGTTTTATTGTACCTGCAGGGATCTATATTTTTTCCCATCTTGCATCTGGAAATAAAGAATATATCATGAAATGGCACTGGGCTTGGGGAACGCTTGTATGTTTGTTGTGGCCGGGGACCTGGCTTTTACTTGCAAAAATTCACCATGCTCCTGCTGCTTATTTTAACGAGCTATTATTTGCCCAGAATTTTGGAAGATTTGAAGGAAAATTCGGTGGTCATTACCATGCTTTTTATTATTATTTAAAATATCTGCTCATAGATTTTCTGCCCTGGATATTTTTTGTTCCGTTAAGTGTTGCAGTGATTTTAAAAAAGAAAATCCATACACGAGAATTAAAAAAAACAGGGGGCTGGATTTTATTTGTTGTGATTTTTTTCAGTCTCTGCAAAGGAAAACGTAATTTATACATTTTATCTGTTTATCCCGGCTTTGCCATGATTGTGGGAAATGCCATTTCAGATATGAATTTAATGGATAAAAAATGGATAAAAAGCGCTGTTTATCCTTTTATTTTGCTGATGGGCCTTGCAGGTGCTGCTCTGTTTGTAGCACCTGTTGTGTATAAAATTCCTGCAGGAACAAAATTAAGTGCTGTTGATTTAAAATCGGTCTGTTTTCCTCTGGCAGCTCTTTTTATTGCAGGGATATTTTTTCTATTGAAGGTTTATAAAAAAGAAGCCTTGTCCGAGCGATTTTTTTTAAGAGCGGTGTCTGTGTTCATAATTGCAGAGCTTTATATTGGAATGGTTGTCTTTCCTGCATTTAATGCCATAAAAACACCCGTTGTGCTTGCGTCTGTGGTGCAAAAAATCACAGCCCCCCATGACAGGCTGATTGTGTACAGAATGAACGGAGAAATACTGGCATATTACAGCCATCGCAGGGGGAAAAGAATCAATGATCCGGTAAGCCTCTTAAAAGAGATGGAAAAAACAAAAAAAGGCATTGTGGTGTTTAAACAGAAAACCTGGAAAACTATGCCTGAAAAATTTCATACAATGGGTAAAATCCACAAATTCACAGTGGGAAGCGGGCGGCTTTGCTGGCTTGAATACGGGTATAACAGGGCAGATTTTAAAGA
Organism: uncultured Desulfobacterales bacterium; assembly: GCA_964557635.1. Taxonomy (GTDB): domain Bacteria; phylum Desulfobacterota; class Desulfobacteria; order Desulfobacterales; family Desulfobacteraceae; genus WGCX01. The sequence continues at coordinate 2,524 of CAZLBE010000132.1, read as the reverse complement.
TGAAAAATAATTTTTTTATACATTTTTACAAAAAAAGAAAAATATATTATGAAGATACTTTTTGTATGTTCTGCAAATGTATGGGGCGGAAATGAAAAATGGACTTCCATGGCGATTTCCCGGTTAAGAAAAAAAAATGAAGTTTTTTTGTGTTATAAAAGCCATGACCTGTCCGATAAATTCGGGGCAGGTCTTTGCAAATTTAAGGCTCCGTTCAGAAATTATACCGACATAATCACTTTTTATAAGATATTTACCTTTGTAAAAAAACATAAGATAGACATCATTGTTTCAACCAAGAAAAAAGAGTATTTTATCTGCGGGGTGGTTGCAAAACTTGTAAGAATCAAAAACGTATTAAGGCTTGGCAGTGTGAGAGAACTTGATAAGCCCATTTGGCATAATATTGTCTATGATAAATTAAATAACGGCATGATAGTAAATGCGCACCGGATAAAACAAAATCTGTTAAAATATAATTTTATGCACCATGAAAAAATTAAAGTTATTTACAACGGTATTTTGCAGGATAAAGCTGCGGCTGGTGTGCAAAGAGAGAAAACAGATGATATGTTTATCATAACAAGTTCAGGAAGACTAACAAAACCCAAGGGATTTCATATTCTTATCAAGGCTGTTTCAGCGCTTCCCGAAGATACAAGGAAAAAAGTAAAGGTACAAATTCTGGGAGACGGCCCGTACAGGGCAGAACTTGAAAAATTGGCAGAAGAGAACAATATTTCTGAAAATGTTGAATTTAAGGGTTTTGTCAGCGATCCCCAGAGGATAATATCTGCAGGCGACCTTTTTGTGCTTTTATCCTTTAATGAAGGTCTTTCCAACTCACTGCTTGAAGCAATGATTAATGGTGTTCCGGTACTTACAACGGATGCCGGGGGAGTTAAGGAATTTATAGAACACAAAAAAAACGGTTTTATAACCCGGTCCATGGACCCTTTTGATATAGCTTGTGAGTTGAAAAATATCATTGAGAACCGTAAAGAATCGGTTGATATCGGGGAAAAGGGTAAAAAAACAGTAGCAGAATTGTTTTCAATGGATAAAATGGAAACGGAAATTGAAAATTTCCTTAAAAAAGTGATAAATGTTTGACAAGAATAGAAAATACGAAAAAGACGCAAAATCTGTAACGCCTGAAGAAATGGATAAAATAAATATATTGTATGTAAGCCACTACAGCCATATGAGAATGGGCGGCCAGAAAAGCATGCTCAATCTTATTGAAATGTTAGACAGAGACAGATTTGTGCCCTTTGCCATTGTTCCCGAACATGGTGAATTGTCAGATGCACTTGAAACATTAAAATGTCCCTGTGTTATAGTTCCCATGTGCAACCTGAAATTGATGCGTGCCGTAAAAATTTTTAATTTAATAAAATCAATCCGAAAAATCATCAAAGAAAAAAATATCCATATTATTCATTCTGATCAGGATCATGATACTGTGATCTGCAATTTTGCAAAACGAAAAACATATGCAAAATTGATCTGGCATGTAAGAATTACAAGGCCGTATAAATGGGACAGGGTTAATTTTGCCATGGCCGATAAAATAATTATGGTGGCAGATGACATAAAACAAAGATTCAGAACAAGAATAGATCGGGAAGCGATCAGAAGAAAATGTACAACAATTTATAATGGTGTGAATTGTGATCTGTTTGTCCCTGCTGATAAACACAGGGTGAGAAACGAATTAAACCTTCCGGAAACAAAATTTATTGTGATGTTTGCAGGCCAGATAAAACCTGGCAAGGGAATATTTGATCTTTTACTTGCCATTGATATACTGCACTCCACAATGACAGATGAAAAAATGCCGCATGTTCTGTATATAGGAACCCCGAGAAATAAAAATGTCATGGCAGAGCTTGTTTCACTTGTGGAGGGAAAAAGCCTGAAGCAATTTGTATCAATTTTTCCACAGCAGAATAATATACACAAATGGATGCAGGCAGCTGATGTGCTTGCTGCCCCTTCCCATGAAGGAGTGGAAGGCATGGGCAGGGTGCTTTATGAGGCCATGGCATGCGGCACTGGTGTCATAACAACCGATATCTCCGGTAACAGGGAGGCTGTAACACCTGAAACAGGACTGATTGTCCCTGAAAAATCGCCCAATGACATTGCAGCAGCGGTAAAGAAATTAATGAACAATAAAAAAATGCTTACAGGTTTTGGAAAAAACGGACGAAAGCGTGCCCTTGAACTTTTTGATTTTAAAACAAATATCCGGTTTATTGAGCAGCAGTACTGCAGTTTGCGTTGAAATTTGCGAACACCACAATGATATCTCTTAGCAGCGGAAACTTATTTTCAAGGGAAAAATACCTTTCAATTTTTTCTTTTACATTAAGTTGAGATCTGTCTCTTCCTGCGCACATATACATTTTTTCAACACCACAGCCACCCTGATGCAGCACTTTTGTAATTGTATACGGAGAGAACCAGTACCTGTGATCTGAATTGATTTTTTCAATGTTTCTAAGAGCATTATAGAAAT
>CAZLBE010000131.1:0-6011 GCA_964557635.1 uncultured Desulfobacterales bacterium | reverse complement strand
ATGCTATGTGAGCAGGCCAAAATGGGCGAAGATGAGGTGCTGGCCGAATATTTACGTCGGCGAAACATTGTATTTAACAGAATTAAACGTTTTAAAAATTTAAGGAGAACAAAAGAATGTGGAACATGTACTTGCCCATTGCAGGACACAGCGTTAATATTTTACTGATCTTCGGTCTCGGGGGACTTGTGGGACTTCTTTCAGGTATTTTCGGAGTTGGAGGAGGATTTCTCATGACCCCCCTTCTTATCATGTTTGGTATTCCGCCAACGGTTGCTGCTGCATCGGATTCAAACCAGATTGTAGGCGCATCTACTTCAGGAACCTTTGCCCATTACAGGCTTGGTAATGTTGATTTTAAAATGGGTTGGCTGCTTTTAATAGGCGGCGTTGCCGGAGGTACTTTAGGGGTTGAGGTTATCAGGATATTGAGAGCCACTGGAAATGCAGATTTTCTCATTAAAGTAACTTATGTGTTAATGCTTGGGTTTGTTGGATTTTATATGTTTCTTGAAAGTCTTCAGGGACTTAAAAAAACAAAAACGGCTGCTGTTGCTGTTGAAGAAAAGCCAAAAAAAGAATCCACCTATGCAAAACTTATCGGGATGCTGCCCTGGCAGATCTATTTTGACAAATCAAGGGTAAAGCTATCCATTCTTCTGCCCCTTGTCCTTGGTGTGTTTGTTGGTATTCTTGCTGCCATCATGGGAGTTGGAGGCGGTTTTATCATGGTTCCTGTCATGGTATATCTCTTAAGAATGCCCATGCATGTTGTTGTTGGTACAAGCCTTTTCCAGATACTTTTTACCTGTGTTAACGTAACAATAATGCAGGCTCGCACCAATCATACTGTGGATTTTGTTCTTGCCCTGATTCTTTTGATCGGCTCATCCCTCGGTGCCCAGTTCGGGACAAGAATAAGTAAAAAACTCAACGGAGACCAGCTAAAAATTATCCTCGCCTCCCTTGTACTCATAGTGATGGTTAAAATGCTTTTAGGACTTCTGCTTGAACCTGCTGTCCTGCTTTCATTTGTAGGAGGACATTAAAATGATGAAAAAAATACTGATCAGCACAGCTATGTTTATAGCGGGATTTTTTATTATCACCGGAACAGTTTACAGTGCGGAGGATATCACCTTTCATGTTTCCCCTGAAATCGTTAAAATAGGAATCCAGTTTAACGGTACAACCCTTCATGTCACAGGCACAATTCCCTCCGATTGTGAGGCCGTTGTGAGAATAATTGGCCACGGTCAGAATTTAAACCTTAAGAAAAAGGGCAAGGCAATGGGGCTGTTATGGATGAATCTTGGTAAAATTGAGATTAACGGTGTTCCTGATATCATGCTTATCTATCCGTCAAAAGCCCTTGAACAATTATCGAAAAATGATAAGGACACATGGAAAAAGCTTGGAATAGGGTTCGAATCATTGGAAGATACGGCTGAAGTCCTTCCTGCAAGCGAAGACAAGTCAAAAATTTTTAAGGAATTCATAAAGCTTGAAGCGTCCATTGATCTATACGCTTCAATCCCCGATGTCCTGACATATGGCGATGTTTCAGACGCTTCAAAAAGTTTTAAAGCCGAGGTAAAACTTCCGTCAAACGTACCGCATGATGGATTTAACGCTGAAATTTATGCAGTAAAGAATGGAAAAATTGCAGCAAAGGATGTAAAACCTATAAAGGTAACGCAGGTCGGGATTCCGGCAAAAATTTCTTCTCTTGCCTTTAACCACGGAACCCTTTATGGTGTAATCGCAGTTCTGGTTGCCCTTCTTGCAGGAATTATAGTTGGAGTGGTTTTCAAGGAAAGCGGCGGAGCGCATTAATTATATTCTCTTTTGCAGGCAGGAAAACTAAAATGGATAGCTCGAACAAAATAAAGAATATTGGACAGCAAATTATCAAGAGAATACCATTTTTTTCAACCTGGCTGCAGAGGGACAGTGAGAAGATATCCCTTACTACTGTCTTTGCCAGATTTCAGGACATCCTGGAATTAAACAATCAGATCCTTGACCTCATGGCAACCATCAGTAACAAACTTGGCGGGGATTATATTTTTGACCGCAATTATATTGAATCCTCGTCCCATCTCATGGCGGATCTCATTGCAAAACTGATTTCCAATTTTAATATTTTAACCCATGGAAAATACAGACAGCTCAATGATGTTTTCAGGAAAATAAACAGGGAAATTGAAAAGGAACTTTCAGGAAAGCTTGTTATTCCTGAAACCGATTATGTAATTCCATACAGGTCTTTGACAAGGGATTTTAATGAGGTTGCAGGGGGGAAAAACAGTAATATTGCAGAATTAAAAAATCAGCTTGGCCTTACCGTCCCCCATGGTTTTGCCATTACAACAAGAGCATTTCAATCCTTTCTTGAGTATAATAATTTAACGGAAAAGGTAAATATAATTCTCCATGCCTGGAGGGGCGGAGATAAAACCACGGGAAAAGCCTCTCTTGAAATCAGAGAGCTCATTGACAAGGGGAAAATTCCTCCGGATGTTCAAAAAGCCTTTAACTGGGGGCTTGATAATTTAAAAACATATTCGGATGATAAAAAATTAGGTCTTGCTGTACGCAGCAGTGCCCTTGGCGAAGACAGTGAACACAGTTTCGCAGGTCAGTATGACAGTTTTATAAACACTTTTCCCGAAGATCTCGGCAAAAATTATAAGGCGGTTATTGCAAGTACCTATTCTGCATCTGCCATGGAGTACAGGCTCCAGAAAAATTTCAGTGAACAGGAAGTTGCCATGTCCGTTGCCTGTCAAATGCTGATTAATCCCGTAGCAAGCGGTGTCATATACACACTTGATCCGGTAAGCCCAGAGCACAGGGTGCTTCTGATTACAGGCACATGGGGACTTGGAGCCCCCCTTGTTTCAGGCAGAATTGATGGTGATTCTTTTGTTGTTTTAAGGGAACCGGGGCATAAAATTCTTGAGCTTGACATCGTAAGAAAAAAAGAAGCCCTTGTTCCTTCTGACAAAGGAGGCTGCGTATTTCAAAGTGTGCCAAAGGAAAAGCAGACCCAGGCAACTCTTTCGGAAAACCAGGTAAAATTTCTTGCTGAAACAGCCCTTGCCATTGAAAGATATTTTAAAAAACCCCAGGATATTGAGTGGTGCTTAGACCAGAATAATCAATTTTATATTCTCCAGGCACGGCAGTTAAACATCGCTTCTAAAATATCAGCCGTTGTTAATGACATCTCTTCCGTTGTGAATAAATATCCCGTAATTTTTTCAAAAAAAGGGGCCATTGTACAGAAAGGCATAGCCCTTGGAAAGGTGTTTGTGGTAAATGATGAAGAAGATCTTGAAAAATTTCCAAATGAAGGAGCAATCCTTGTTACCCACCAGTTTTCACCTATTCTTGCAAGGGTTGTAAAACAGGCCCATGGAATTATAACGGATATTGGTTCTCCAACCGGCCACATGGCATCCATTGCAAGAGAATTTTCAGTTCCTTCCATTGTTAATACTCAAATTGCAACAAAACTTTTGACAAATGGAGAGGAAATTACAATTGATGCAGAAGAAAATGTAATTTACAGGGGCAGAATTGAAGAACTCAGCCTTTATGAGTTCAGCCATGACAATATTGGAGAATACTACGAATACAGGCTTTTAAGGCGTATTTTAAAGAGAATATCTCCACTTAACCTCGTGGATCCAAAGGCTAATAATTTTAATCCAAGGGGCTGCCAAACCTTTCATGATATTACAAGGTTTATCCATGAAAAAGCAGTAAAAGTTTTAAGAGAAGTCAATTTTTACAGCCAGCGCAAATCCGATGTCCCTGCAAGGGAATTAGAATCAAAAATCCCCCTTGATCTGATGATGATCGATATAGGAGGAGGATTGAAGGAAAACGCCGGCAAGAAGAAAGTAACTGAAAATGAAATTTCGTGCCTGCCCATGATTGAATTTTTAAAAGGAGTGGATGCGCCGGGAGCCTGGGACAATGAGCCCATGTCTGTTGATTTTGGCAGTTTCATGTCCAGCATGACAAGAACTTTTTCAACGGGAGCTGCATCTCCAAGGGCAATTGGCCAGAATCTTGCTGTCATGTCAAAGGAATATGTTAATATCAGCTTAAGACTTGGATATCATTTCAGCATGATTGTTGCCTATATCAGTGAAGAAGTTAACAATAATTACGCTTATTTTCGTTTTAACGGAGGAGTAACTGATCCTGTCCGCAGGGGCAGAAGGGCAAAATTCATAGGAAGAACTCTTGAAAAGCAGGGATTTTATGTTGATGTCAGAAAGGATCTTATGGTTGCGAGAATAAAAAAGATCTCAAAGGAGTCTTTAAAGGAAAAACTCTATCTCATAGGGAAAATGGTGTCATTTACACGCCAGCTTGATGTAAAAATGGTTGATGATGATCAAATTGACCTGTTTATAAAAAAATTTGAAGAATTGGAATTAAAAAACACTGTACAGACTTAGGAGGAACAGATGGATAGACAGAACAAAACAAGCATTTTGGTTCTTGACGATGAACAGATTGTCTTAAAAAGACTGCGGCCTGCCCTTGAAAGATCAGGCTATGAAGTGGAAACTTTTTTCAGAAGTGCTGATGCTTTTGACAGGGTTGACGGAAAAACCTTTGATATTGTTATCACAGATCTTAAAATGGAAGGATCTGACGGCATGGCTTTTTTAACCCATGTTAAAAAAAGAGCCCCAAAAACAGAAGTGATTGTTATAACAGGATTTGCCACAATGGATACGGCAAAGGAATCATTTAAAAAAGGAGTTTTTGATTTTCTTGCAAAACCATTTAAGTTAGGCGAACTTCTCGAAGCTGTAAAAAAAGCAGAGGCAAGGATAAAAGCTGACAAAAACGCATAAAAACATTGGAAAAATGATTTTAAATCATTGAACTAAAATTAAACAACCATGAGGCCGATCCCGTGGTTTTTGAAGCCATAACCGGCTTTACAGGATGAGGAGGATTAAATATTATGATAAAGGGATTGATCTATTTAAATGCAGATCTTGCTTCAAGTATTGCTTTAAGATACGTTTGCCAGCTTGCCGGCATGAAAGAAATGGTTATTGATTCCATGCATGTTGAGGAAACAGCCCAGGATGCTCATACCCCTGGAACGGGATGGGTGAGAAAAACATGGGAAAAAGGCGTTAAGGAAAACGCAGGACAAAAAATACTTCAGCTTGTTAACGCGGAAAAAAGATCGTGTATAAATCTTTCAGATCCCGCAATTATTGTGGGAGATCGTGATGCTGAGGTAAGAAGTACCATTGCACTGAATACCTACGACTTTTTTGTGGAAGGACTGCTTCAATCTTTTTCTTCCCATAACTTTAAAGAAAAAATTTTATCAAAGCTGTATCAAAATATTTCATGCCCTGTTCTCCTTGTAAAAAATTTAGTTGAAATAAATAAAGTGGCGATAATAATTGATAAAAAAGAAAACAACAATTGCCTTGAAGAACCTCTTCAAAAAATCATTAAAGATACAGATCTTACATGTGAACTTGTTAAATGTGAATTAGACACCGATTCCACAGGTCTAAACATTAATGAAACTGCAGCAGGTCAGGATGATGATATTGATGACGCAAAATCATTTATTGAAAAACGAACGGGAATAAATATCAATAAAAGTATTGAAATTAAGGGAAAACCATTTGATGTTGCCGAGTCACTGCGTGATTATGGACTTGTGCTAATGGCTGTAGATAAAGCAATATCAAAAAAGAATCCTGTTCTGGAAATGATGAGTAAGATCACATCTGCCCTGCTTATCTGCTGGGTATAAAAATTTAATAAATAGTTTATATGAAATAAACGTAAGTTATTGCGCTTATTTCTAAATTTATTGTGAGGCAAATCTGGGCCAAATCCAGATCGGCTTCATGGCCGTTATAAAAATATAAATTTGTTAATTTAAAGTTTTAGAATTTGTAAATATTCGGCTTATAATGTAAATGTTTGGAGAGTGCCTCATATTCGTC
>CAZLBE010000130.1:0-6030 GCA_964557635.1 uncultured Desulfobacterales bacterium | reverse complement strand
TGCTATGTGAGCAGGCCAAAATGGGCGAAGATGAGGTGCTGGCCGAATATTTACCTCCTTTTTTAACCGTTAAACAACACTTACGCCCGTGGGCAACATCACAATAAATTCCGTTCCATTTTTCTGATTTTCTCCTGACAAAGGCGGAGAGAACGCTTTTATTATTCCATTATGCTCCTTTATGATTCCAAATGTTACAGATAAGCCAAGGCCTGTGCCCTTATCAGGGCCTTTAGTCGTGTAAAAAGGCTCAAATATTTTTTTAATATTTTTTTCTGATATTCCCGTTCCCGTATCTGATATGGATATTTTTATTTCATTTTCAGTCATGCCCATTTCCGTTCTTATAAAAATACTGCCGTTTTCTCCAATTGCATCAAATGCATTGTTTAAGAGATTGATAAAAACCTGTTTGATTTTCTCTTTGTCACCCTTCATTAGCAGGGGCTTTTTTTTGTATTCATGTTTAATAACAACATGATTTAAACTGAATGTGTGCTCAAGTATTCCAATCACTTCATTGATGGCCTCATTAATATCAAAATCACTGATAATACTTGCACTGGAACGGGAAAATTTTAAAAGATCTGCAACAATTCTCGAGCACACCTTTGTCTGCTTGACAATGGTTTCAATATCTTCATAAATCTGGTCGTTTTTGTTGATATCTTCCAATACAAGCTGGGCATATCCAAGGATTATACCAAGGGGCGTATTGATCTCATGGGCGACCCCTGCGGCAAGACGTCCCACTGATTCCATTTTCTGGGCATGGGTAAGCTGATCCTGGACAGCCTTAAGTTTTGTGATATCTCTGCCGCTGCACACAAGCCACTTAATTTCATCATCTGCTTCTGAAACTGGAATTTTAACAACATGCATCCAGCGTATTCCCTTTTGTCCTTCCACTTTATTCTCTTTAATAAGGGGAATTCCGGTTTCAATGACTTTTGAATCCTCCTGATTATAAATTGATGCATTAATTCTGGGAAAAAGATCATCGTTTTCCTTTCCTATAACCTCTTTTTTTGTTTTATTCAAGGTTTCACAAAAAGCCCTGTTAACTGAGATATACCTTCCTTTGTTATCCTGAAGGGAAATAAAATCGGGAATGGCATCAAGAATCATCTGGAGCATGGTTTTCTGTTCATTTAAAACAGTTTCAGCATTTTTCAAATCAGATAAGTTGTCTTTTAACGACAGGGTCATGGCATCAAAACTTTCCGCAAGACTCTGGATTTCATCTCCGGAGCATTTTTTATAAACCCTGCATTGCTGGCATGATTTTATTTTTTTTGCATATTCCCCTTCAACACAGGTGGGACAGAGGGTCCCTGCAAGATACCAGCACCTGTGATGGTAGTTTTTGTATGCCGGGCATTTTTTTTTGTTGCATTGCATAATATCCCAGCAGTTTTTTTTCAGCGTGGGCGCAGTTCTCACGTCAAGATTTCCTTTTAATGCCTGTTCCGATGATTCATGCAGTTTTTTAATACTTTGTGTTACAGGATTTAGCAGCAGGCTTCCCACAACACCTGCAATGAGTATTGCAAGAACGATCGTAATAATTACGGAAAACATGATTTTTCTGACCGCTTTTTCAGCACGCGTCCTGAAAAGGCCTATCCTGACAGTCCCCAGCCTGTTGTTATTTATAAGTACAGGGATTGCAAAATCATAGATCAATTGACTGCCTGTATCAAGGAGCTGCATGGAGCCTTTTTCATTGTCGGACACTTTGTTTGCATTGATAAGTTCCGTTGGAAAACCATGTTTAAAACTATGGATAAGGGGGTTGTTTTTTTTATCCAATACAAATGTGTAGGAAATATCATCCCCTAATTTCACAGTTTCATCCACAAGGACCTTCATTCTTAAAAAATCCATGGCCAGCATGGGCTCCACCATACGGGCGGAAAGAATTCTTGCTATTGAAATTTCCCTGTTTTTGATCTCTTTGAGCATGGAATCTTCCATGGCGTGGCTGACCCAGAAAAAAATAACCAGTCCCTGCAGTAAAAGCAGTGCAAAAAAGCCGAGATATATTTTATCACGCAATCCAAGTTTCATCTGTTTTTTAATTTCCTGTTGGTCTCGATATTGCAGGCGGATATTGCCTTTGTTCCATACATAATTTTTTTAATTAATCATCGAGGTTTATATTAAGCCTTTCAGCTAATTTACGGACTGAATCAAATTCTGCATCATTGGATGCTATCACCTTGATGAAATTCGCTGTTTTCAATATTTTTCTGTGATTTTCATTATTCCAGTCAAGGCTTAAAAGGGCTTTTTTTAATTTATCCACAATTTCCTGATTCAGTTCCTTTCTCACTGCATAAACCCAGCCGGGATATGGATTGCTCATCGCAATAATTCTAATCTGGCTTAAATCAACCTGTTCTGCAATTACATCAAGAGTACCTTCCCTGATAGTTCCAATATCATATTCTCCGGCGTACACGGATAATACGACTTTTTCCTGCTTACCACCGGGACCCGGTGCAAATGTTATACTTTTGAAATCTTTTCTGTTGATCCCATGGTCTATGAAATAGCCAAGGGGATACAGATACCCGCCTGCCGAGGTTGAGTCCACTGCAATCCATCTTTTGTTGCGGCAGTCTGATATGGTTTTTATGGATGTATTGTCTGCCCTGCATATTATCTGCCCCCTGAATTTGTTTCTTCCCTTGATCTCAACAATACGTGCAAATGCCTTTGCCCCGTATCTATGGGCTATTTTTATATAGATAAAGGGATTGGAAAACGAAATATCAATTTTCCCCTGTCCCACCATTTTCATATGCTGCTCAAAGGTATCCGGAAAAACCTGCTTGATATTCAATCCGGTTTTTTTTCGCAGATATTGAATCAAAGGATGATGACGGGTATATGATGTTGTATGGGAATACTGGGGAAGATAGGCATAGGTTATCAGATCGGGCTCTTCCTTCAGTATGATCTGTTGTCTTATTTTAAGGTTAACTTTTTTAACGGATTCGTTTTCTTTACATCCCGGGGAAAAGAATAATGATAAAATGATAAATAGTGCAGTCCATGAATATTTCATTTTTTTCCTTTTGTATATTATCTGACTTTCAGATAATGACCTGATTCTAAAATTTGGCACATGGCCGTTATAAAAAGTCTATATCTCTGCAGTTCCTGTATTACAGTATTGTGCATTTATCCAGTCCATTCGACTCATAAGTCCCCGTATAATTCTTACATCCCTTGATGAAAGACCTGATCTTCCGAATATCCTCCTGAACGTCCTCAAAAGATGATCAGGATTCTGGGGATCTAAAAAATCGATATCAGATAATGTTTTTTTCATGTGGCCGTACATCATTTCAATTTCACCTATCTCTGCCGGAGTGTCATTCTGATCTTTTATATCCAAGGAATTTTTGATATCAGCATATGTGCTATGTTCTATATTTTTAATCTTTTTGCAGGCATTTTCTTTTTTAACGGCTTTTGAAATTTCATAGGCCAAAACACAAAGTGCGTGGGACAGGTTCATTGAAGCAAAGGCATTATCCGTTGGTATGGTTACAAAATGCTGACAAAGCTCAAGTTCGTCAGATGTAAGGCCATTGTCTTCCCTGCCGAGGACCAGAGCGCATTTATGATTGTTTTCAAAGCCTGCTATTTTTTCCCCCGCCCTGTCAGGCGTTAAAAGATTTTTTCTGTATTTCCCAATACGTCTTGTCGTTCCAAATGCCGTGTTGCAGCCTTTCAGTGCAGATTGCAGATCTTTATAGCAAGGAGCCTTTTCAAGCAGAAAAACGGCTCCAATGGCCATTTTCCTTGCATCGGGAATTTTAGTAAAATCCCGGCACGGGTTAACAAGTCTTAAATCGGAAAGACCAAAATTCATCATTGCTCTGCATACGGAACCTACATTAACAGATCCCTGGGGCTGTACAAGAATTACAGCAATATCTTCAAGTTTCATGGTTATTGTGTTTTAATTTGTGTTCTAACTTTTTGTGTCTAAAATTATTGTTACAGGCCCCTCGTTTACAAGGGATACCTTCATCATTGCTTTAAAAATTCCAGTTTTTACTATAACGTCTTGTTCCCGTGCCTTATCTATAAAATACTTATAAAGTTTTTCAGCTTTTTCAGGAGGTGCAGCATTTATGAAAGACGGCCTGTTGCCCTTTCTGCAGTCGGCAAACAGGGTGAACTGGGATACCACAAGAAGCTCTCCCTGTACATCAGACAGAGACAGATTCATTTTTTGATTTTTATCTTCAAATATTCTTAAATTGATAATTTTTTTAACAAGGTTCTCTACGTCTGTCTCATTGTCTTGCCTCCCAATGCCGAGAAGCACAGCAAGGCCTGTTTTTATGGCTCCGGTTGTTGCATTTTCAACGATTACATCTGCCTTAGATACCTTCTGTACAACTGCTTTCATCCCTTTTTCCCTTTATCATGAGACTTTCATGGCGGTTATCTATTAATCATCATATTGTAACCCTGTTTTTTTTCATTGCCATTTTTTTCTTCTGACAACTCAAGAAATTGAGATCGGCACTTGGGTTGAGGGCATTGTTAGCTTTAGGTAAATCTGGGCCAATCCGGATCGGCCCCATGGCCATTATACAATTTTGGTTTTGGCCAGTCTGTATTAAAGCCATATTTTTTAAGAATATATATACCTTTGTCCATATTCAGCCCTATATTGCTTACTCCGTGGGAGTCATCTCCAGGCACAACTTTGATTTCAAGTTGTTTTGCTTTTTTTAAAATATCTTTTGATATATAAGGTTCATCCGCACCTTTATATAGAGCTCTTAAATTGAAATCCATTATAAGATCAAATTGCTTTATCAATTCAAGGTTTCTTGTGATTCTGTTCCATATTTCTTTTTTTTTAATTCTTGTTCTGTAATCGGGATCAAATATTCTGATCAGATCAAAGTGGCCTACCACTGCGGGTTTAAGGTCAAGAATCATTTGATGCTGCTGATCAAAGTATTTACAATACATGTTATCATATCCGCCAAGTATTTCAACAGCCCTTTCATAATGATCCCTTGAATAATCAAACTGCAGGTCAGAAACCTGGTGAAGAGAACCAACTATATAGTCCGGTTTGAATTTTTTTATCAGGCTTTGTACAAAAAATCTGTATCCTGACCAGTTTTCCGTTTCAAATCCTGTAAAAATTAAAATTTCTCTGCTGTATTTCTTCTTCAGCCTTCTGCACTCATTTATATATTTTGCAAAAATATTTTTAAGTTTTGTTGAATCAAGGCCAGCTTCAATTTCATCGGGCATCATGAAATCATCTTTTTCAGGCGGTATATGTTCAGTTATTCCTACCCATTCAAATCCTGATTTGATATATGCTTTCACTATATCTTCAAGCTTGTCTTCAGCGTGGGTTACAAATTCTCCGCTGTGGCCACCGTGAACCGATACGTAACTTATTTTTTTCATATTATGGTGTAATACCAAAATTTTACCTTTTAAAAATTAAATATAGATCCGCTTAATGGCCTTTATCTATTAAGCATCATCAGGATTTCCGATGCATCACCGGCGGTTTTAATTGCATTCTTGATTTTTTTCAGCATTTTAATATCATTAATTTTTTTTATCCCAGCCATGACCTCATTTGTTTTATCGGGAAATTTAAGAATCATACCAAGTTCAATTGCGTCTGAGAGTCCTCTAATTTCACCTTTTATTTCACCTTTTATTTCACCTCTTATCTCACCTCTTATCTCACCTTCTTTGCGAAGTTTCTCTGCAAGTGTCATAATATATTTCCCCGCTTTTTTGGAAATTGCAGATTCTGCAATTTTTTTAATCGTTTCAGTAGATACATTATCCATTGTACTAAACAGATATCGAAGCACGGTTTCAAAATATTGCAACCCTGTTTCTTTTTCCATTAATTTTCTCAGCAATTTTAAAATATCCGGAAGTTTGTCCAATAGATCAGGATCAAAAACATGCTTCAGCAGCAACAGCACAACCCTTGACATTACTGTCCCTTTAATCTCA
>CAZLBE010000129.1:0-6034 GCA_964557635.1 uncultured Desulfobacterales bacterium | reverse complement strand
TGATCCGCATAGCAGAAAAACATGGGACTGCCATTGCCATAGGCCATCCATATAATGCCACTTTGCAGGCTCTTAAAGAAGAACTTCCAGTAATGGGAAAAAAAGTCAGACTTGTACCGGTTGGATCACTTACTGTGATTTCGGGTTGATAGCTTTAGTGCCTTACCCCTGAATTTCTGTAATAAAAAACAAAAATCGGTATTTCCCTGAAGTCGGCAAATCCGGACAAAGCCTGCTCCACCTCATGGCGGTTATATTTTAATCCTCAATATTATGAAAAATATTATTCCGTATTGACAGGTAATTATATTGCATTACTATGTGTAATGAATAGTACAAACTCATACAAAAAAGTAAAGATATCAATTATTTAATTTTTATATTACATGGAACAGAATGAGGATAATAAGATGAAAAATAAAATACAGTTTGACAAATTAACTTTAAAATCACAGGAAATTTTTCAGTCTGCAAGCTCCATTGCATCCAATGGTAATAATCAGGCAATTGAACCTGTACATTTTTTAAAAGCCCTGATTGAAGACAATGAGGACGTTGGCATTGCCATTATTACTAAAATAGGAGCTTCACCTGAAAAAATTAAAAATGAAGTTGACGCTTCCATAAACAGGTTGCCCCAGGTGACAGGAAGTGCGGAACATTATATTTCCGAGCATTCGCGGGTGATGCTTGAATCAGCGTTTGCAGAAGCGGATAAAATGAAGGATCAATATGTAAGCCTTGAACATATGCTTATATCCCTTACTGCCTGTCCCGGTGATGCAAAACTTATTTTAAAGAACAATGGCGTTACAAGGGATGCAATTCTTAAAGTTTTAAAGGATATCAGGGGCAGTCAGACAATAACTGATCAGAATCCCGAAGATAAATACCAGGCACTTAAGAAATTTGGCAGAGATCTTACCTTTCTTGCACGAACTGGAAAACTTGACCCTGTTATAGGCAGGGATGAGGAGATTCGAAGGATTGTCCAGGTGCTTTCAAGGAGGCGGAAGAATAATCCTGTTTTAATAGGTGAACCTGGAGTTGGGAAAACTGCAATTGTTGAAGGTCTTGCCCAGAGGATTGTTGCAGGTGATGTATCTGAAAGTTTGAGAAACAGAAGAGTTATCGCACTTGACATGGGAGCCCTGCTTGCAGGAGCCAAGTTCAGGGGAGAATTTGAAGACAGGCTTAAGGCTGTTTTAAAGGAAGTGGAAGCCGCAGAAGGAGAAATTGTTCTCTTTATTGATGAGCTTCATACCGTTGTGGGAGCAGGCGCTGCAGAAGGCTCGGTTGATGCCTCAAATATGCTGAAACCGGCCCTTGCAAGGGGAAGTCTGCGGTGCGTTGGTGCTACAACACTTAATGAATATAAAAAATATATCGAAAAAGATGCTGCACTTGAGAGACGTTTCCAGCCTGTATTTGCAGCAGAACCAAGTGTTGAAGATACAGTGTCAATTTTAAGGGGACTAAAGGATAAATACGAGGTTTACCATGGAGTCAGAATCAGGGATGCTGCCCTTGTTGCCGCTGCCACTCTTTCAAACAGGTATATTGCCGACAGATTTTTACCTGACAAGGCCATTGACCTTGTGGATGAAGCGGCTTCAAGATTAAGAATCGAAATTGACAGCATGCCAATTGTGATTGATGAACTTCAGAGAAAAATCACCCAGGCTGAAATTGAAAAACAGGCGCTTAAAAAGGAGAAGGATGATGCATCAAAAGAACGCCTGAAAAAACTTGAAAAAGAGCTTTCCGAAATGAAAGATCAGATTCAGCCCATGAAATTCCACTGGGATAAAGAAAAATCTCTGATCCAGGAAATCGGGAAAATAAGAGAAAATATTGACAAGGCTCATACCGAAGCTCAAATGGCGGAAAGACAGGGTAATCTTGAGAAAGTTGCCCAGATACGTTACGGAACAATCCAGCAGCTTCAGCAGGATCTTGATGCCAAAAAAGCGGAACTTAATCAATTACAGAAAGACCGTAGAATGCTCAAAGAAGAAGTTGAAGATTCCGATATTGCCGAAGTTGTTTCTTTGTGGACAGGTATTCCGGTTTCAAAAATGCTCCAGGGGGAAAAAGAAAAACTTGTTCATATGGAGGATTATCTGTCTAAAAGAGTTATAGGACAGAAAAGAGCCATAAAAGCCGTGTCAGATGCTGTAAGAAGGGCAAGGTCAGGACTCCAGCCTGCTGACCGCCCAATAGGTACTTTTATTTTTATGGGTCCCACGGGTGTTGGAAAAACCGAGCTTGCAAAATCTCTTGCCGAATTTATTTTTGACAGTGAAAATGCCATGGTGAGGATAGATATGTCCGAATATATGGAAAAACATTCCGTTGCAAGACTGATAGGAGCTCCTCCTGGATATGTGGGTTATGATGAAGGCGGTTTTCTCACCGAAGCCGTAAGAAGACGTCCATATTCTGTTCTGCTTTTTGATGAGATTGAAAAAGCCCACAGTGATGTTTTTAATATTCTTCTCCAGGTTTTGGATGACGGGCGTCTCACAGACGGCCACGGCAGAACCGTTGATTTCAGAAATACCATAATCGTTATGACATCAAATGTGGGCAGCCGGTTTATTGAGGAATCCGGTGCATTATATAAGGATCATGGAGATGACGAGGGAATCCAGAGGGGACTTTTCCAGGCATTGCGGGAATCCTTTAAACCTGAATTTCTCAACAGAATTGATGAAATCATTACTTTTCATCAATTATCAAAGGAAGATATTAAAAAAATTGCCGATATACAGATCAATAATCTTAATGCACGTCTTAAAGACAGAAAGATCAAGGTTGAACTGGATGATACTGCAAAAGACCTCATAGCCGAGATGGGATTTGATCCTGTTTTTGGAGCACGTCCCTTAAAGAGAGTTATACAACAGCAGATAGAAAATTATCTTTCAATGGAGATCTTAAAGGGCAGTGTTAAAAACGGCAGTGCAATCTATTTTACAAGGGATCAGGAAACAGACAGATTGATAATTAAAAAGTAACTATTCGATCTTATAACGTAAATTTTGGACAGTGCTTCATATTCGTCTATTTGGGACTGCAAAAGCATACTCATGCTATGTGAACAGGCCAAAATGGGCGAAGATGGAGTGCTGGCCGAATATTTACATTAAAAATTAGAAACTGTTAATTCATTGATAATCTTATCAGCTAAAGCGAGCTATGCCCGCAACCCATGTGCCTACTTTAATTTTTTGTTTTTTATTACAGAAATTCAGGGGTAGGGCACTAATATAACCGTGAAAGGCCAGTCCCAGCGCATCGGTAGCGAATTTCTTAATTTTTTTGCCAAAAAATAAAAATTAAGAAATTAAATCGTTTTAAAATAGGAAATAATAAGATAAGCAATAAAGAAAATAATTAAAGCAATTCCCGTTTTACGGGATATTTTATGAAAGAAAAAAGCAATGGCAAAAAGGATCAGGCAAATTAAAATCATGGCGGGAAATTCAAAATTGAGCAGGCTTGTGTCTATTTTCATCGGGTTGAGAAGTCCCACTGTTCCCATTACAAGGCATATATTGAAAAGATTGCTGCCAACAACATTTCCAATGGATATATCGCTTTCTCCCTTTGAAGCTGCAACGGCAGAAGCTGCAAGTTCGGGAAGGGATGTTCCAAGTGCAACAACGGAGATTCCGATGAATGCCTGGGAAAGGCCCATATCAGTTGCAATGTGAATGGCAGAATTCACCACCATATCTGCCCCTTTGGCAAGTCCTGCAAGCCCCCCTGCCAGCATGAAAGTATTCAAGAAAATAGATTTAAGTCTTTTCCCACTGTTTTCATTGGATAGATTTTTGTCTCTATCTGCTTTATTATTTATCGAATCCTTAATTTTATCCTTGTCCTTTGCATTCTTAATTCCATGAATCAGAAAACCTGCAAGCAGACATATCAGAATTATCCCGTCTCTGTATCCGATGGTTCCGTCGAGGCAGAGTATCCAGAACACAAACGATGCAAGAACCATATAGGGTATCTCAAATTTTGTAATTTGCCGGTTGATTTCAACGGGCTTGATTAATGCGCTGATGCCAAGGACCAGGGCGATATTAATGACATTGCTGCCAAGAATATTTCCAACTGATATATCTCCCGATCCTTTAACGGCAGCAACAAGACTTACAATAAGTTCAGGGGCTGAGGTAGCAAAGGCAACAATGGTAAGGCCGATCATGACTGGCCGTACGGCAAACAACATGGCGGTTGAGACTGCACCTCTTACCAGGAATTCAGACCCTGCATAGAGTAAAATTAATCCAAGAAAAAGAACGGTATATTCCGTCAGCATTTTTGTCCTTTGTCATTTTTGTTCAATTTATTTTGTTTCCGATCCTAAAGCGAGCTATGCCTGCAACCCATGTGCCACCTCAATTTCTTGTTTTTTATTACAGAAATTCAGGGGTAAGGCACTAAAACGTTGCTTATGGGAACAATGATACAACTGCTGCGGACTTATACTTTTTTATAAAAAAATACTCAAGTCTTGCCATGAAAAATAAAATGTTATAGAACCAGATACTATTATTCACAATTATCATTAAGAGTTTCCTCCTTTAAGGCCTTGTGCCAGATTTTAAAATCGGGTAATTTATATGAAACAAAACGTAACACGTTACTTTTATTTCATAATTTGTTGTAAGACAATCTGGGCCAATCCAGATCGGCCTCATGGCCGTTATATGAAAGTCTATAAAATTTAAAAATATTTCAAGGAAAAAAATATGAAAAAAACAATTATCAGGAGTACAGGTAAAGCAATACCATCACGTCTTGTAACAAATGACGACCTTACAAAAATTATGGATACTTCGGATGAATGGATCCGGCAGAGAACCGGAATAGAGCAGAGATACTGGATTCCGGAAGGTGTTGAAATGGGAGCATCCGACCTTGGACTTGAAGCATCAAAAATAGCCCTTGAAAGGGCGGGATGGAAGGCGGAAGACCTTGATTTTATAATATTTGCTACGTTAAGTCCCGATATTACTTTCCCGGGTTCAGGATGTCTTCTACAACATAAACTTGGTCTTAACTCAACGCCGGCCCTTGATATTCGTCAGCAGTGTACAGGATTTCTCTACAGTCTTGCAACGGCAGACTCCTACATAAAAAGCGGGCTTGCAAACAAAATACTTATCGTAGGTGCTGAAGTTCACAGTACAGGCCTTGATAAGTCAACAAGGGGCAGAGATGTTACGGTTATTTTCGGAGACGGAGCAGGGGCTGTTTGTGTTGAAGGTGTTGAAACAGATGAAGATGCAGGGGTTATTGCATCTGTCCTTCACGCTGACGGAGGAGGCGCTGAAGCTCTTATGGTTGAACTTCCCGCTTCAAGACTGCCAGAGAGGCTTCCGCTGGATGCTGTAAATAATACTGCACGACATTATCCTGTGATGAACGGCCCTTTTGTATTTAAACAGGCCTTGAGAAAACTTCCTGAAGTTACAAAGGAAATTCTCACAAAAACAGGTATCTCAATTGATCAAATAGATATGTTCTTCCCCCACCAGGCAAATTTAAGAATTAATCAGGCATATCAGCAGATAATGAAAATAGATGAGAACAAAGTGTTTAACAATATCCAGAAATATGGGAATACAACAGCTGCAAGTATTCCCATTGCTTTAGATGAAGCCATGGAACAGAATCTTGTGGGTAAAAAAGGCGATACAGTCTTTTTATTTGGATTTGGTGCAGGTTTTACCTGGGGGGGAATTCTATATAGATTCATTTGACCAAGTATCAAGAAACAAGATACAAGATACAAGATACAAGAAAGCGATGCATTTTTGCGCTTTTATTTATAATTTTATCTCTTGTTTCCTAATACTCGATTATCAAGTTTTTTACTTAAAAATTTTCACCGCAGAGAACGCAGAGAGGAAATTTACTTATAATGTAAAAGTAATATGTTATTATTCAGCCACAGATCTTCACTGATTGGCACTGATATTTTTAAACATATCTGCGTTCATCTGTGTAAATCTGC
>CAZLBE010000128.1:0-6062 GCA_964557635.1 uncultured Desulfobacterales bacterium | reverse complement strand
TGGCTGCAGAATCTTTTATGTTCTGCATCTTTAGGAGGATTTAAAACGTCTCCCCCTAAATCCGTTATAATCAGAAATTATTTAATCGCAAAAACCCGGTTTCTGTTTCTAATTTTACTTCAATGGAAGTATGTCCATCAGGAGTCTTATATATTTTAATTTCAGAACTTTTCATTTATCAAAAACACACTCCTTTTCCAATATTTGGAAAATTTCTTTTCTAATGCACGCCAACGTATGTGCATAAACAATTACATATATACCGCTGATCTGGTGGTGCAAGCACAATTGTTTATATTTTTTTATTATTGACTGTTCCATCTTCTCTTCAATGTATAGATGCGAGTATATTTTACATAGTGAATATCTGTATGTTTTGCAATAAGTATTTGGGATCCTTTTGTCCATGTCATTTCCTAATACGACACTCATGATCTTTCATATAACCGCCATGAGGCCAATCTGAATTTGGCCCGGATTGCCTCAAAGACTCAAAGATTCTGATAAATTATGGGCCAAAAGCGCGTAACCAATAAACGCAATAGTTTACGTTCTATTTGTTCTAAAATAATTTCTCCTTTATTTTCATATTGATCAATTTAAAATTCAGTGCTAATAAATAGAGAATGAATCGAATAGACAGAAAGAACAAATTCATTTGCATATACATGGCACAGGATGCGCTTTTTTTAAAAAAATAAAAGGAGGAGTATGAAAGCAATACCGGGGTATTTAATTTCTATACTTATTATAACATTTATTATTTCAGGCTTTGCAGCAGCAGAGACTGTTTATGTAAATGGCATTATGAAAATAACCATGCGCACAGGTCCTGGCCGGGATCATAAAATTATTGCAATGCTTAAATCAGGCGACAGCCTTGAAATGCTTGACAGCAAAGATGGATGGTCCAGTGTAAAAACTGCATCGGGTAAGCAGGGATGGGTTCTAACTCGTTTTATTACAAATAAGGTTCCGGTATCCCTCCTTGTCAATAAATTAACACAGCAGAATAAAGATCTGTCGGAAACCCTTGAAAATGTAAAAAAGCAGAACATGACTCTCAATGAAAAAGCAAAGCAGAGTAAAACAATTAAAGAGGCTTATTATCGTTTAAAAAAAGAATCTGCGGATTTTCTTACACTTGAGAAACAATACAGGAAAACAGCAGCACTTTCTAAAAAACAGCAGGTGCGCATTAATTCTTTGGAAAAACAACTTAGTAAAAGTGATATTAAATGGTTTTTAAGCGGCAGCGGGGTGTTTCTCATTGGCATTATGCTTGGAATAGGCACTGGCAAAAAAAGGAGAACCTCGCTACTATAGCTGCCATTTGGCGGCATTATACTATGATCATTTTTATCATGTGTTGAGAGATTGCTGGATTTTGATTCGGATTGGCCTCATGGACGTTTTATAAGAAATAGAGCGTAAATTACTACGCCTGTTGGCTTCGCGTCTACGACCCATAATTTGTCAGAATCTTTGATTCTTCGAGGCTGGTCTGGGCAAAACCAGAGCCCCCTCATGGCGGTTATAAAAAAATAAAAAAAGGTATATATAATCATGATACATAAAACGGATTTTCTTGTAATTGGCAGTGGAGTTGCAGGTTTAAGTTTTGCGCTTAAAGTTGCTGATCATGGCAGTGTTACCATTATTACAAAGAAAAATGTTCAGCAGAGCAACACAGCCCTTGCCCAGGGAGGCGTTGCAACTGTTTTAGGCAAAAACGATTCCTTTGATCTTCATATAGCTGATACCCTTGCTGCAGGTGACGGCCTGTGCAACAGAGAAGTAACGGAGATGGTTATAAAAAACGGACCTGACAGAATCCGGGAATTAATTGCAATGGGTGCAAGGTTTAATATGGAAGAAGGGGAAAAAGGTGAAGGCAAAATCCTTGCAATGGGCCAGGAGGGAGGGCATTCAAGAAAAAGGATTGTCCATGCCCATGATTTAACGGGAAAAGAGATAGAGCAGGTACTTGCAGGCAAGGCAGAAGAGCATAAAAATATTGAGATATTAGAGGATCGGATTGCAGTTAATTTAATCACGTTTTCAACCAGTATGAGAAGCGGTCTGATTGTTAAAAATCAGAAAAATTACTGCTGCGGTGCCTATGTGTTAAATAATGAAACAGGTGAAGTTGAAACTTTTACTGCAAAGATAATTCTTCTTGCCACGGGTGGATCCGGCAAGGTTTACCGGTACACAAGCAATCCTGATATTGCTACGGGAGACGGTATTGCAATGGCGTACAGGGCAGGAGCTTCCGTTGCAAATCTCGAATTTGTTCAATTTCATCCCACCTGCCTTTTTCATCCCGATGCAAAGAATTTTTTAATATCAGAAGCTGTAAGGGGAGAAGGAGCGATTTTAAAAGATACCCGCGGCAGGCGTTTCATGGAAAAATATTCTCCTGATAAGGAACTTGCATGCAGGGACGTTGTTGCAAGGGCTATTGATACGGAACTTAAAAAAAGCGGTGATGAATCCGTGTTCCTTGATATTTCCCATAAGAATTCTGATTTTATTAAAGATCATTTTCCCAATATTTACGGCAAATGTCTTGATTTTGGTATTGATATGACAAAAGAGCCTATTCCCGTTGTACCTGCTGCTCACTACATGTGCGGAGGAGTGGCAACTGATCTTAACGGAAAAACTGATATAAAAGGGCTTTATGCTGTAGGAGAAACCGCATGCACAGGACTGCACGGTGCTAACCGCCTTGCAAGCAATTCACTTCTTGAGGCCCTGGTTTATGCAGATCGTGCATCTGCAGAGGCAGTTAAAGAATTAAAGTCAGGGGACATAACACCTGTGACAAAAATATCGGTCTGGGATGAAACGGGTGTCACGAACAGTGATGAAGTCATTGTGGTTTCCCATAACTGGGATGAGATACGTACGCTGATGTGGAATTATGTTGGCATTGTAAGATCGGATAAGCGCCTTAACCGCGCTTTGAGAAGAATTGAAAATATCTTAATGGAAATAGATGAATATTATTGGAACTTCAGGATTACAGCCGATCTGATTGAACTTAGAAATCTTGCAACCCTTGCTGATCTCATCATACGGTCAGCACTTGAGCGCAAGGAAAGCAGAGGACTTCACTACACAATAGATTATCCTGAAAAAGATGATAAAAACTGGCTGAAAGATACAATTTTAAAGAAAAAACTTTAGAAACTTTAGCGGGCAATACTTTTATTGTTAAGCATCCTTTGTCCCGACAAACAACGTGACAATGCCAAAGGTCATCTGTTTCCATTTTATTTCTGAAAATCCTGCGCTTCTCATTATGCGTGCAAACTCCTTTGGAGATGGAAAATTTATGACCGATGCAGGCAGATAGTGATATGCACCTGAATTTTTTGAAAAGACTGTTCCTAAAAACGGAAGAATTTTTTTAAAATAAAACATGTAAATTTTTTTTACCATTCCCTGCTCCGGCGTGGTAAGTTCCAGGATAGCCGCTTTTCCTCCCTTTTTAAGAGAATTGTGAAATTCGGTTAAAGCGGTTTTTCTATCCATGATATTTCTGATGCCAAAGGCTATGAAAACCGCATCAAAACTGTTTTGTTTAAAGGGCAGGTTAAGGGCATTTGCAGCCATGAGATGAATTGTATTCTTTTTGTCTTTATCTGTAATTTTTTGCTTTCCTAATTTAAGCATTCCAGGTGAAAAATCAGCTGCAAAAATTTTGGTTTTATTTTTTTTCTGTTTTTTTATTTCAAGGGCAACATCACAGGTTCCGCATGCAATATCTACAACTTTCCCGTGATCCGGGATGTCGGCTGAAGCAACAAGTTCCCGTCTCCATCTGATATCCTGCCTTAAACTTAAAAACCGGTTAAGGAAGTCATATTTTGGCGCAATGCTGTCAAACATATCTTTTATAAAATCAAGTTCAATATTCATCATTGACAATCCTGAATTATGAATTAAATTATTTAACCTACGTAAAGCAGGATATGGGGTAGCATAACTGGAAAAATATTACAATAATTTTTATAAGAAATAGAATGTAACCGATTACATTTATTTGATTTTTTGTCAGAATTTTTGATTCTTTGAGGTAAATCCGGGTCAAGTCCGGATCTGCCTCATGGCAGTTATAGTGGTATTGTTATGCTGTATCAGGGAATTTACAGCTGAAAACAAAATATTTAATTAGCAATAAATACGAAATTAATACGGAAAATTTATGTCAGAGAAACGCGATTACTATGAGATCCTTGGGGTTTCAAAGGATGCTTCAACAGCAGAGTTAAAATCTCACTACAGAAAACTTGCAATTAAATTCCATCCGGATAAGAATCCCGGGAATAAAGAAGCCGAAGAAAAATTTAAAGAGGCCTCGGAAGCATATCAGGTCCTTTCCGATGTACAGAAACGCCAGATCTATGACCGATACGGTCACCAGGGCCTTGAAAATTCAGGATATTCAGGTGCAGGCAATTTTGAAGATATATTTTCAAATTTTGGTAATATTTTTGAAGATTTTTTCGGGTTTGGCGGGGGAAATGGCAGCGGCCGAAGCAGAGTACAGCGAGGTTCTGATCTTCGTTATGACATGACCCTTGAGTTCATGGAAGCAGCTTTTGGCGTTGAAAAAGAGATAGATGTGCACAAACTTGACACCTGTGACGAATGTAAAGGCAGCGGATGCCAGGAAGGCACAAGTCCTGAAGTCTGCAGCCACTGCAACGGTACAGGCCAGTTTATCCAGAGCCAGGGCTTTTTCAAGGTGAAAACCACCTGCCCGTATTGCAGGGGCAAAGGACGTTCAATTCCCCATCCATGCAAAAAATGTAACGGCTCAGGTCAGGTTGAAATTACAAAAAAAGTATCCGTGAAAATTCCTGCCGGCGTTGATAACGGCTCAAAGTTGAGGCTTACCGGTGAAGGAGAGGCAAGTCGTCCTGCAGGAGGGCCTTCCGGAGATCTTTATGTTTTTATTCAGGTAAAACAGCATAAGAAATTTAAAAGAGATGATCTTGATGTGCTTTGCCTTGTTGATATATCATTTGTTCAGGCCGCCCTTGGAGACACAATAACAATTCCAACCCTTAAAGGAGAAAAGGATTTAAAAATTCCAAAGGGAACCCAGCATGGAGATACTTTCAGGTTCAAAGGGCAGGGGATTCCGTCTTTAAGATCCGGGCGCAGGGGAGACCAGATTATACACATAAACATAAAAACGCCGACCGGACTATCAAAAAAACAGGAAAAACTGCTTAAAGAGTTTGACAGGCTTGATTCAAATAAAATATCAAATAAACTTAAGAACCTTTTTAAAAACATCTATAACAATTAAGAAAGGAGATGCATAAGTGTTTGAGCTGAAAATAAAAACTCATTTTGCAGCGGCGCATAAACTTAAAATGGTGGGGGAAAAGTGTGAAAATCTCCATGGGCACAACTGGAACATTGAAGTTTATGTTGCAGGAGAAAAACTCAATCCTGCAGGTGTACTCGTTGATTTTGGTGACATTAAAAAAGTCGTAAAAGAGATCATCCTTGAACTTGATCATAAATATCTAAACGAAATTTCAGCTTTTGCTGCGGTTCAGCCTTCTTCAGAACAGATTGCAATCCATATAGCTGGAAAACTTCATAAATATCTTGATGAAATGTCCCCTGAAGGATCTCCCATACGGGTCTCCAGGGTTTCCGCCTGGGAATCCGAGGATGCATGCGCAACTTTTATTCCATAATAAGGCTGAAAATCGTGCTGGTTTGTAAGACTGATAAGCTGCAGATAATGACAGGAAGACAGCTTTGCAAAAAATAAGATTGTGCAAAATATCCACCGACTGTCCAAGGCTGGATCTATCACCTACAGGGGGCGACATTATACCATTATCATTTTTATAATTTACTGAGAGGCTGCTGGATTTTGACCCAGATCAGCCTCATGGCCGTTATACAAAAGTTTATTTTTTAACTTTTAAGCTCTTCAAGGTTGCTGAAAAAATCCAGTGATTCGGGATTCTTCAAAGCATCTTTATTCTTGACTTCCTGGCCGTGAATTACTTTTTTTACTGCAA
>CAZLBE010000127.1:0-6069 GCA_964557635.1 uncultured Desulfobacterales bacterium | reverse complement strand
TATATGAAATAAAATGTAACCCATTACTTTTATTTCATAATTTGTTGTGAGGCAAATCTGGGCCAAATCCAGATCGGCCTCATGGCCGTTAAACAAAACTCAAAAATACAACTTGTTTTTTAGTATCATTTAACCCTGAACAAGTAAAGAAAAACCAATGAAAATCAAAGGAGATCTATTTTTCTATGATCATCCCCATGCCCATTCCACCACCAATACACATCGTGATAAGAGCTGTTGAATAGTCTTTTCTTTTCATCTGATTAACTGCAGTCACCATTTGCCGTGCACCTGTGCACCCTATGGGGTGACCAAGGGAGATTCCGCTTCCAAGTTCATTTGGTTTTTCAACGTCAAGTTTAAGTTCCCTCATACATGCAATTGCCTGGGATGCAAAGGCCTCGTTCAATTCCACCATATCAATATCATCAATTGACATTCCGGTTAATTTCAACACCTTTCTCACGGCGGGTATAGGTCCAAGTCCCATATAAGCAGGATCAACCCCACCCGATGCAAAGGCTTTTATTTTTGCAAGTTTTTCAAGGCCCATTTTATCGGCTGTGTCCTCATCCATTAAAAGTACTGCCGCGGCGGCATCATTTATTCCTGAAGCATTACCAGCTGTGACACTGCCGTCCTTTACAAATGCAGGTCTTAATCTGGCAAGTTTTTCCATGCTGGTTTCCATGGGACGTTCATCCATATCAACAATAACATCTTTTCTGCGGACTTTAACAGGAACCGGAACTATTTCATGGGCAAATGTACCGTCCCTGACAGCACCAAGTGCTCTTGTGTGGCTCAAAAGTGCAAGTTCATCCTGTTCCTGACGTGTGATTCCATATTTTTTGGCAATATTTTCAGCAGTAAGCCCCATGTGATACCCATAAAATATCTCATAGAGCCCGTCATATACCATAAGGTCATAGATATCACCCGTTCCGGTCAATTCCATTCTGTGGCCCCATCTTGCTTTTGGAAGGGCCATGGGTGCATTGCTCATACTCTCCTGCCCACCGGCTAACACAACATTTGCAGAACCCGCCATAATTGCCTGGGCACCAAGGGCTATGGCCTTAAGACCTGAGCCGCATATTTTATTAACGGTAAACGCAGTTGTCTGTCTTGGAATACCTGCGGCAATCATGGCCTGCCTTGCCGTATTCTGACCCTGGCCTGCCTGGAGGACATTACCCATGATAACCTCGTCAATAACTACGGGAGCAAGACCGTCATCATAATCATATCCTTTTTTCTCAAGTTCAATCATACCCTGATCCTTTAAAGCGTCCGGCCCGAATTCAGCAGCCTCAGCATCGACAACGGGCTTAAGCCCCACCCTTTTTAAAAGATCTTTCATCACAATTGAACCTAACTGCACAACGGGTACGGTTTTTAAAGAGCCTCCAAAAGACCCTACAGCAGTTCTGACACCACTGACGATTACAACTTCTCTCATAAAATGTCTCCTTAAACATTGATTTTTTTCAGCAAACCTTTTACATTGAATCATTCAAATCCCGGTATTCATGGCTGTAAGATGCTGAAAATGACCGTGTTCATGATACATGAACACAGTATTTAAATTAATTCTTTAAAAATTTGGAAAAAATATATTTACAATTTTTACAAGAAACTCATGATAAGTACAAATAATCACAAAAATTTCATTTTTTATTGTGAGACCGTCTTAGAGTCTTCTGATCGGCCTCATGATCATTATTCACCGGCAAAATAAGACCTTTACAAAACAATAAAAGTGCTCCCAGGGCAGATTCGAACAAAATCAACCATAAAAAAACCTGTCAATAATGGCATTTAATTTGATCAGGAAATTCATAACAAATATAAATAAAAAATACAAGATACAAAATATTATGTGCCTTATACTATTTGCATACAAAGCCAGACCAGGTAAAAAACTAATATTAGCGGCAAACAGGGATGAATTTTTTGCACGTCCCACCGCAGCCATGGATTTCTGGCATGACAATCCTTCCATTCTTGCAGGAAGAGATCTGAAAGAAGGCGGAACCTGGCTTGGCATGAACAGAAACGGCAAATTTGCAGCCCTGACAAATTACAGGGACCCTGCCTCGGTGAAAAACAATCTACCTTCAAGGGGGCAGATAATAAAAGACTATCTCACATCAAACAACAGTGCTGCTGATTTTCTTGAAAAATTACAAAAACAGGCAGATTCGTTTAATGGGTTTAATCTTGTACTGTCAGATGAAAACTCTCTTTTCTGGTTCTCCAATCAAGGAGGAAAACCAGAGCAACTTGGTCCGGGCATATATGGACTAAGCAACCACCTGTTAAACACACCATGGCCAAAAATAAAAAAAGGGAGAAAGGCTCTTGAAAAAACAGTGTTAAATAAAGAAAATCTGTCTGCAGAAGCTCTTTTTCATCTTCTTGAAAACAAAAGCATTCCCCATGACTCAGAACTTCCGGATACAGGTGTGGGCATTGAATGGGAAAGAATACTTGCCCCGATTTTTATTAACAGCAAAGACTACGGCACAAGGTCATCAAGTGTAATAATAATGAATAATGACGGGCATGCTTTCATTGCAGAGCGGGGTTTTAATGAAAAAGGAGCACTGCAATATGAAAAAGAGTTCTATATCTGACAGGCTCACTCATTTTTTCTTAACTGTTGCATAATTTTTGTTTTGTAAGCGTTCACAGGGCACTGCACCTATAGCACCATAATAAACGCTTACTATTTGCCATTTGACTATGAACGGTTACTTTGTTTTAAAGCAATCCATGCTTCCAGTCTCTGTTTCACCGTATTCTCATACCCCCTGTCCGTGGGAAAATAAAACCTCTCCCCTTTAATCTCATCGGGAAGATACTCCTGGGGGACATAGCCGTGTTTATAATCATGGGCGTATTTGTACCCTTTGTTATATCCAAGCTCTTTCATAAGCTTTGTGGGAGCATTTCTCACATGAAGTGGTACCGGAAGATACCCTGTGCCTTCAATTTTCTCCATAACATTCTTGTGTGCCATATACACACTGTTGCTCTTTGGCGCCGTAGCAAGATAAACTGCAGATTGAAACAGGGCATCATCTCCTTCGGGAGAGCCTAAAAATCTGTATGAATCCAAAGCATTTAAGGCTGTTGTAAGGGCATTGGGGTCAGCAACACCGATATCTTCCGTTGCAAACCTCACCATTCTTCTGATGATATAAAAAGGGTCCTCCCCTGCTTTTAACATCCGTGCAAGCCAGTATATTGCGGCATCGGGGTCGCTCCCCCGAAGGCTCTTGTGAAAAACCGAGATAAGATTAAAATGTTCCTCTCCTGATTTATCGTACATCATTGCTTTTTTATGGATGGCCTTTTCAACATCCTCAACATTGACCTCAAAAGGCATTGTGTTTTTCAAATTGTGATCACAGCTTTTGGCAGACACATGAAAAGCAATAGTTTCAAGGTTGGTTAATGCAATGCGCACATCCCCGTCGGAAAGATATGCAATACAGTCAAGAGCCTCGTCCTTAAAAGAGATGTTCATTTTCCCAAGCCCGTTTTCATTGTCAGACACGGCTCTTTTCAGGATATTTTTAATATGATTATCCGAAAGTCTTTGCAGGGTGATAATCCTGCATCTTGAAACAAGGGCGGGAATAACCTCAAAGGATGGATTTTCAGTTGTAGCCCCGATAAGAACAATAATGCCCTTTTCAACATGAAATAAAAATGCATCCTGCTGGGCCTTGTTAAACCTGTGAATTTCATCCACAAACAATATGGTTCTTTTCCTGTAGAGTTTCTTCCTCTCTTTAGCCCCTTTAATGATCTCCCGTATATCTTTAACCCCTGAAAGAACCGCTGAAATCTGGATAAAATGGGATTTTGTCTCATTGGCAATAATACCTGCAAGACTTGTTTTTCCACAGCCTGGAGGTCCCCACAGGATCATTGAAAAAAGGTTATCATTTAGAATAGCCCTGCGCAGAACACTTGTGTTTCCAGTAACATGTTCCTGGCCCACAAGGTCATCAAGGGTTGCAGGCCTCATTCTGTCGGCAAGGGGCCGGAACAGCAAATCTTTTTTTTCATCAACAGAATCAAAAAGGTCCATTTTTAGTTCCCTGCATTATCTCTGGATCTTTTCCGCCTGCTCTGCTCTTTTCTCTCTTTTTTCCTCTTTAAGGTCTTTTTTTCCTTTTTTTCTGCATACCAGCCTGTTTTTACAGCGCGGGAAGAAAAATCTATTTTTCCGGTTCTCTCCCTGAAATAAAGCCTGATAGGGGTTTTACCAAGCTCTGCCATCTCCCTTATCTGGTTTACAAGGTATCTTTTATAGGAAAAATGGACCGCTTCCGGATAATTTACAAAACAGACAATGGTGGGAGGACGCACAGCCACCTGGGTTGCATAGTAGAATTTAAGGCGTTTCCCCTTGTGCAGGGACGGCTCTGACCTGAAGACCGCATCCTCTATTATCCTGTTTAAAAGACCTGTATTTATTCTATAGGAAAATTGATCATAAATACTTTGAACAAGGTAGAAAATTTTATGAACCCGCTGGCCTGTCAAAGCGGATATCGTTAAAGCCGGTGCATAGGATAAAAATTTGGATTTTACTTTAAGCTCTTCCATAAATTTCTTCTCATTCTTTTTTTCAGTGGGAAGAATATCCCACTTATTTAAGAGAAAAAGAGCGCCGCAGCCCCTGTCATGGGCATAGCCCGCAATGGTAATATCCTGGTCTGTAATCCCTTCATAGGCATCAATTAAAATTAAGGCTACATCGCAGTTATCAAGGCTTTTTAAGGACTTTAAAATGGAAAATTTTTCAATTTTTTCTTTAACCTTTCCCTTGCGCCTGATCCCTGCAGTATCTATAAGCCTGAAACGTTTTCCGTTGTGCTCAACCAAAAGGTCAACACTGTCTCTTGTGGTGCCCGGTATGTCACTTACCACCACACGTTTTTCACCGAAAAGCCTGTTTATAAGAGATGATTTACCCACATTGGGGCGCCCTGCCACGGCAATGCATATCTCATCGGGATTTTCCATGTCCGATTCGGATTCAACTTCCGGAAAACTTTTCACAAGATCATCTAAAAACGATGCCATTCCAATGCCGTGCTCAGCAGATACAGGGTAAAATTTATCAATGCCAAGGGAATAAAATTCAAAAATGTCATGCTCCTGCTTTTTACTTTCAATCTTATTTACAATATAAAACACAGGCTTTAAACTTTTTCTCAGCCTGTCTGCAAGATCACGGTCAAAAGGAGAGATACCGGTTCTTCCATCAAGAACAAATACAATGATATCCGCCTCCATTATGGCCATCTCCACATGTTCTTTTATCTCTTTGGCAAAGGAATCATCATCTGACAGGAGAAATCCTCCTGTATCCACAATGGTAAAATCCACATCATTCCACACAGCATCAGCATAATGCCTGTCCCTTGTCACTCCCGGGAAATCATCCACAAGTGCATTTTTTGAACGCGTTATCCTGTTGAAAAGGGTGGATTTACCCACATTGGGACGGCCCACAAGGGCAACAACCGGTTTCATTATTTTTAAACCTCCACAGTAAAACAACCAATATTTTTTTAAGAGAAAAATCTCTCTTTATTTTTAAATAGTTCAGGTCTATATATAATAAAAACCACATTTTAGAAAGCTATAGTTTTTTTATCCTGTACCAAGGCAGTCTTTTTTTTACAGACAATACAACCGGAATTATTTAACATTTTTTCTAAAACCTGCAGTTATGGTAATATCAATAAATGGACAGGAAATGAACCTGATGTAAATATTCGGGTTATTTATTCATAAATCAATTTTTTAATATACGTCTTAAATTTTTGTCAAGAGAATACACCCATATGTCCTTAATGGGAACGCTGATTTTGCCGGCTTGTCCAAGTTTTCCTCTGCCCTTTGTTTCTCCGATCTTGATCCGGTTCGCAGCTTTATAACAAGTTCCTGTAAAAAAATTTTTCCGGACAAATGTTGCCATCATTACCGGCCGGATATTGTATTTTGATTCCCAGGTATCGGGAAGATGCCGGATCATTAAAG
>CAZLBE010000126.1:0-6112 GCA_964557635.1 uncultured Desulfobacterales bacterium | reverse complement strand
AATAATACATCTCATTTGCTTTTTCATGCCCCCTATCTATTTTTTTTATCAAATCATTTTACAATCAGGATCAATATTGGTCAATTTTTGTTTAAAATGGGTTTAAACATGATGCAATATTCTTGACACATGACCGGAATCGATATATTTTCCCTGAAAATGAGAGTAAACACTATTATAAACAGATACATATTCAGAGAATTGATCCCTCCCTTTGCAATTACTCTTTTATTTCTCACCTTTATATTTTTAATGACGAGAATTCCTCAAATAACCAATATGGTGGTGAATTACAATACAAAAATTTCAGACGTTTTTCTTTTGATAGTTTATACACTTCCCCGTTTTTTAGAATTTACACTTCCCATGTCAGTTATGATCTCCGTGCTTTTAACTTTTATGCGAATGTCACAGGACAATGAAATTATAGCATTAAAAGCAGGTGGAGTGATTATATACAGGCTGCTTGTTCCTGTTATGTTTTTCTGCATTCTTGGTACCATCCTTGCCCTCTGGATAACTTTATGCGGAAAACCCTGGGGTAATAGTGCCATTACTTTTCAGAGTATTAAAGTTGCCAGATCCAGTTTTAAGATTGCATTAAGGCAGAGAGAATTTAATAATACATTGAATGGCATTATGATATATGTAAATTCCAAAAATATAAAGACAAATCAACTAAAGGATGTGTATATAGAAGACAGCAGAATTAATGGAAAAATAAGTATTTCCATTGCGCCCACAGGTGTTTTGTTGTCAGATGCCAACAACATGTCTTATACTGTCAGACTTTACAATGGCATGGTCAACCAGGTTGACCTGAAAACAAAATCGGTTAACAGTGTCTATTTTACTACCTATGATATTAATTTTAATCTGGAACCTCAAAGGAAAAAAGCGGGAAAAAAATTAAAAGAAATTGATGAAATGAGTTTTACAGAACTTTTAAACTTTACAAGGAGAAAAACAGGGAATAAAAAGCTGTTAAATTCCGCTCTTATGGAATTTCATGAAAAACTTGCAATCCCCTTTGCATGCTTAAGCCTTGGCCTTTTAGCCTTTGCATTGGGCCTTCAGTCCGGTTCCTCAAAACGGTCTTCAGGCATTGGGCTTGGCCTTTTTTTCTTTCTTTTATATTATCTTCTTCTTGCTGCGGGCTGGTCCCTTGGAAAATACAGATTTTATCCTCCTGTAGTGGGAATGTGGCTTCCTGATTTTGTCATGGCATTCGCAGGTATATATATTCTCAGACGGATAGCAAATGAGCGCCCTTTCAGGCTCCCTCGCTTCCTGTCAGTATATATTGCCTCCATAAAAAAGAAATAGTACCTGCCGGAATATAATAATACAATGTCCACCATTCATAAATACTGGATAAAAGAATTTATAAAATTTTTTTTAATTGTGCAGTTAATCATACTTTGCATCTTTGTTTCAGTTGATTACTTAACGCACATGAATAAATTTCTTAAGGTTGACATGCCTCTTTTTAAAGCCTTTGAATATGTTATTTTAAAACTTCCATTCATGTTTGTTCAATTAACTCCTGCAGGAACAGTTCTTGCCGGCATTCTTGCCTTTGGCATCATGAACAGAAATAATGAGCTGATGGCGTTAAAGAGCAGTGGGATCAGTGTGTATTACCTGATTAAACCGGCATTCTATACAGGGCTCTTTCTTGCTGCAATGATGTTTTTCTTAAGTGAAACGCTGGTGCCTGTCACCATGTCAGGTTCTAATCATATTTACAATTCTTATATAAGGCATCACGGGAGAATCTACAGCGCAAGGGAAAATATATGGATCAAAGGTGATAACACAATAGCGCATTTCAAATATTTCAATCCAATAGATAAAACAATTTCAGGAATAACATTAAGTTTTTTTAATAATAATTTTAAAATGACAGGCAGGGTGGATGCAGAAAAGGGGATCTTTAAAAATGGGTCATGGCACCTTTCCCATGTGTTGGAACAGAAATATAAAAATGGCAAAGAAAACAATATGGTTAAATCATATAAATTCAAAGATTTTAAGCTTGATATTCTGCCCAAAGATCTTCAAAAAATAGTAAAGAAATCTGAAGAGATGAGTTTTAGTGAACTTTCAGCCTATATAAAAAAGGTTGAAAAAGAAGGATATGATGCAAGTTCATATAAAGTTGATCTTTTTGGAAGGACGGCTTTTCCTTTTATTTGTATTATAATGGTTCTAACAGGAGCTGCAACGGGTATAAGACCGGGAATAAAAGAAAATTTTCCACTTGGGATAGCAATAGGTATTATAGTTTCTTTTTTTTACTGGGTGATGTTTGGCTTTTGTACATCACTTGGCTATGGTAAAATGCTTCCGCCTTTTATCAGTGCATGGGCAACAAATTTCTTTTTTTTCTTTTTTTCTTTAATTTATCTTATCAATGCAGACTGAGGATAAAATACTAATATTAGATGTCGATTAAATTATTTAAAACCAGGCTTGAAGAAAAAATTATAAGAATTTCAAAAAGTGAATTGAGTTTCAAAACATTTTCATTGTCATGGGATTATTTTCTTATAGTTTTTCTTATATTGATATCATATATTTACGGGTTTATTGCAAGAATTCGTGTTCTGCTTTACAGAAAGAATTTTTTAAAAACAAAAAAACTTCCCTGCATTGTGATTTCAATCGGTAATATTACTGCAGGGGGCAGCGGGAAAACGCCCATGGCCATTTATCTTGCAGAAGCTATAAAAAAGACAGGACTGAAACCTGTTGTGCTGAGCAGAGGGTACAGGGGCAGAATGGAGAACGGTATGGGCGTTGCCGGAGACGGCAGCCGTGTACTTTCAACTCCCGTGGATGCAGGGGATGAACCCCATATGATGGCAAAAAGATGCTCTTTTCCTGTGGTTGTTGGGAAAGATCGTTTTAAAGCGGGAATGATGGCCGTTAAATTATTTGACCCCGATATTATCATTCTTGATGACGGATTCCAGCATGTTCAGCTCCACAGGGATATTGATCTTGTCCTTCTTGATTATAAAAAACCATTTGGCAATGGCAGACTTTTGCCTGCGGGAAGATTACGTGAGTTCCCCGATGAAATAAAAAAAAGGGCTGATGCCGTTATTTTTACAAGATCCGGGTTAAGAGCGTTATGCAGAAAAGGGACTGCCAATGACATGAATTATAACATAAGTGCCAGGGATAATTGTATGATGCCGAAATACCACAGGAAAATTTTGGCCATGGAAAAACCTGTTTTCTACACCAGCCATAAACCGTTTCTGTTTTTTTTAAAAAAGTATGATAAGAACATCATGCCTGATTATGACAGCGGAAATCTTAAAGGGCACAGTCTTGATGAACTGGGCGGAAAAAAAGCAATGCTGTTTTCCGGGATTGCAGATAACCATGCATTTAAGAAAACAGTTGAGAGTTTAAATATTCAGGTAAAAGCCCATCTTGAATTCATGGATCACTACAGGTATAATAGGAAGGATATTGAATCCATAATTTTGAATGGAAAAGAATCGGGCGCAGATCTTATTATTACCACTGAAAAAGACTATGCAAGATTATGTGATGAAATTTTTGACTGGAAAATGGATCTCGCTGTGATCGGAATAGATATTGACTGGAGTGTAAATGGCGAAAAATATGATACGGAATTTATCTGTTTTCTAAAAAGCAGATTACATCTTTTATCACCGGAGTTAATCTGAAGGAAAATAAATATAATGGAAATTTCAATTGTTATACCGGTTTATAATGAAGCGGAAAACATCATCAACCTGGTTTTAAGTATCAATAATGTCATGCAGCATTGCCAGGAAAAATATGAAATTATTGTTGTTGATGATGCCAGTTGCGATACAACGCTTTCCGTGCTTTGCGACCTGCAGAAAAAGTTTTCCTGTCTCAGGGTAATGCATCATAAATTTAACTGCGGGCAGAGTACCGGACTTTATACGGGAATTTATGCTGCAGACGGAACTATCATTGTTACCCTTGACGGAGATGGCCAGAATGATCCTGAAAATATTCCTGCCATGATTCAAAATTTTAAGCGGAACCAGAAAGATCATGTTGATATGATTGCAGGATACAGGAAAAAAAGAAACGATAATGCTCTGCGCAGGTTTTCATCCAGAATTGCCAATAATATAAGATCATCTTTATTAAAAGATAATACACCGGATACGGGATGCGGATTAAAAATATTTTACAGGAGTACTTTTTTATCGCTTCCTTTTTTCGACCATATGCATAGATTTCTACCGGCTCTTGTGCAGCGTCATGGAGGAAAAGTTATTTCCATGGAGGTCAATCATCTGCCCCGCAGATACGGAGAATCCAAGTATGGAGTATGGAATAGATTATGGGTGGGTATTGTGGATCTTGCCGGAGTGATGTGGCTGAATAGAAGAATGAAAATTGCAATAACAGAAGAAATGGGCAGGCAGATGTCCAGTGAATTGGAGTCTAAATGAGTAAGGAAACTTTGTGGATTATAATTGGTTTTGTTGGACAGGGACTGTTTACAATGCGTTTTGTTGTACAGTGGATTTCATCTGAAAAAAATAAAAAAAGTGTTATTCCCCTTGCATTCTGGTATTTCAGTCTCGCAGGTGGTATTGTTCTTTTTTCATATGCACTTTACAGAAAAGATCCGGTTTTTATACTTGGGCAGTCCTTTGGTGTTTTTGTTTACACACGAAATCTGTATTTTATTTACAAAGAAAAAAAAGCAGCAGACTAAAAATATACCAGACTAAAATGTTAATGTTTTTAGTTTTTTTTATATGAAATAGCGTTTTAAAATTGCGCTATTTCATATAAAAAGAATCGGATAAATTAACAAATGAATACAAACTTAAAAATTCTTTTTTCTCTGTTGATGATAACAGCACTTGCTTTTGGCTTTATTGATATCTATTTTCCTGCAAAAAATTACAGTTTTGAAAGACTTCATATCTTTCTTTTTAATCTCTGTACCGGCGGGTCAATTCTCCTTTATTATACCGAGGCAAAAACAAAGATGAGCAGGAATGTTAAAATGTTTTTTGCCGGCTCACTGATTTATGCTTTTTCAGCTTTTCTTAAACTTTACCCTGTGACCATCATCGTTTCAATTCTGCTTGTGACGCTTGTGGAAAAAATAAGAATTGCAAAATTTTCTTTTTTCCCCGTTCTGTTTTTTAAACTTAAAGCACCTGTATCAAAAAAATTTCATGAAGCAGCCCTTTTATGTCTTTCCATTGGTATTGTCATTGCTGGCCTTGTTATTTTAAATAATGAATACTTTAAATTTGTAACCATGGAAAAACTGACGCTTAATACGTTTTTCTTAGGATTTTCCTTTCCATTGTCACTGATTACTCTTTCCGTGGTTTTTTCAATGATGGAAAAAACGGAAACTTCATTCATAAAGATACTGATGGAACTCTGTTTCTGGACAATTACCCTTGGGGTTATCATCTTTTTTATTTTTATACTGTTTGAAAAATTTATTCCCCAGATATTTGTCACTTTTTTGCTTTTTGCAGCAGTTGTCACCGTATTTTTTCTTTATCTTCGTTTTGCAGACAAGGTACAGCAGAAACTATTTTTAACATCGGGAATTGGTTTTTTAATTTTCACCGCTATAACCGGAATTTTATACATTTTAATGCAGATGTCACCGGACTATGATCCTGAAAAAACACGCCTTTTGATACACATGCACGTATTTGCATCGCTCTACGGCTGGAATCTCTGCGGTTTGTCCGTTATATGCAGATTTGATGATTTTCCCATAAAAATGCATTCAGCAACAATTATATTAATACACTGGCTCACGGCCATTGTCCTTGCACCCCTTGGTGTTTTTTACGGTTGGTCTGCAATTCTTGCTGTGATTGGATATGCTTTTATTACTTTAACATTATTTTTCAGCAGTAACAGACATGCCGCGAAAATTGAACAAAGTTTATGGCACAAAGAAAGGATTCAAAATGAACAACCGGGAACAACTTAAAAAATTTTTCAGCCTTTTTAATGGAAATGCCAGAGTCCTTGTCGTGATAAATGCTGATCCCGATGCCATTTCCAGTGCAATGGCAGTTAAAAGGCTTTTATGGCGCAAGGT
>CAZLBE010000125.1:0-6114 GCA_964557635.1 uncultured Desulfobacterales bacterium | reverse complement strand
ATACTTTGTTGTGAGACGGATCTGGGTTTGAATCCAGATCGGCCTCATGGCCGTTTCATGGATATTTCCTGCTTTAACATGCAGCAGGCTATTTTATGCCGGGGTGTCCCATCATTTTTATAGGCAAGATTTCCCGGCTGAATCATTTTATTCATCACACATCCTTCGGGAATGGTGAGGTTAAAAAGATCTTTTTCATTGATTTGCCCCGTTGAAACAAGTTTATTATCTCTTATTTCAAGGCTGTGGATGGGAAAATCCTCGCACAAAGGACAGCGGTAAACACGGCCGTTTGGAAAAATAAAATAGTTATCCGCCACAAGACCTGCACACTGAAATTTTTCATCATCTCCTAAAAAAACCTTTGGATAGGTGACAATTATTCCCTGTTCTGCTATTTCTTCGGCAACTTTAGGTATAATGTCAAGCCAGTTTTCTTTTGTCACCTGAAGGATCTTGTGATTTGGTAAACGTTCACAGGGCACTGCACCTGCAGCGTTGCCGGGCACTTGAAGTCCTTTAGTACTACTACGTCTGCCTGCATGCCGCCTTGCATCTGCAGCACCCTGTAAACTCTTACTATTTGCGAATTGACTGTGAACGGTTACGTGATTTGTTACTTCGGTTTTCGCAGATTTACCCCTTATACCTATCACCTGTATGAAAAACCGATCAATTCCAAAGGTTTTTACCAATTCCGGCATCAAGTGAAGTTCGTGTAAATTCATGGCACTTACAGTATAGATCATTGAGGTTGAAAAACCTTTTGCAACGGATTTTTTTATTCCGGCGGTACATTTTTCAAAGCTGCCTTTGCCCCTGATGGCATCGTTTGTTTTTCTTGTTGCGCCGTCAAGTGAAAAACTTATAAAATCCACTTCATCGGGTGTGATTTTATTTAAAATATCATTAAAAAGATATCCGTTTGTATCGATTGTAATGGATTTAAACCCAAGACGTTTTGCCTCTTTTACTGCAAGAAAAAGATCAGGGTGAAGCGTTGGTTCACCGCCAAGAAAAATCACATTTATGCTTTTAGTTTTTTCTGCAAAAAGAGAAAGCCATTGTTTTATGGTGTTTATATCCAGGATATTATGGCCGTGCTGTTCTTTATTTATATAGCAGTGACAACAGGAGAGGTTACACTTTGTTAAAATATGAAAAAACAGATTGGATGCATCCCTTGAAAAGGCAACGGTTTTTTTCTGTAAACGCTTACAGTTCACGAATTGACTGTGAACGGTTACTTTTTTCTGCATGCCTATTACTCCATACATTTTTTTGAAAGTGAAGAATCGCAGGGAACGGGGTAAGAGCCGTCAAAGCATGCCTTGCAGAAATTGTTTTCTGGATCTTTAACGCCGCTTGCCTCAAGCATGCCTTCAATGGAAAGATAGTGGAGCGAATCAAGTCCAAGGAGAGACCTTAACTCTTCTTCACTTTTTAAAGCGGCAATAAGCTCACCTCTTGTGGAAAAATCTATCCCATAGTGACATGGATACCTGTGAGGGGGGCAGCTTATCCGCATGTGAATTTTTTTTGCGCCAAGGCCCCTTAAAGCAGCAACCCTTGTTTTTGCAGTGGTTCCCCTTATGATGGAATCCTCAATAATAATGATCTCCTTGTTCCTAATAAGTTCCCGCACCGGATTGAGCTTGACCCTTACTGCAAAATCCCGCATACTCTGGGTGGGCTGGATAAAACTTCTTCCCACATAATGATTTCTTATCATTGCCATTTCAAATGGAATACCCGATTCCTCGGCATATCCTATGGCAGCGTAATTGCCTGAATCGGGAAACGGCATGACAAAATCAGCATCCACGGGCGCTTCCCTGGCAAGACTCCTGCCAAGATCCTTTCTCATATTGTAAACATTTCTGCCAAAAATAGTGCTGTCAGGTCTTGCAAAATATATGTATTCAAATATACACAGAGATCTGTTGGGCATGGGAGGATCATGTTTTATACTTGTTACCCCGTCTTCATTTATAATTACAATCTCTCCGGGTTCAAGTTCACGCACAAATTCCGCCTGAATAAGATCAAATGCGCAGGTTTCAGAGGAAAGCACATAATGGCCGTGGAGTTTTCCAAGGGCAAGGGGCCTGAATCCATAGGGATCTTTAACGCCGATTACTTCACCCTTGCAGGTGAGCAAAACAAGGGAATATGCGCCTCTTATCTTTGCAGCAGCTTTCTGCACCGCCTCAACAACATTTCCCTGTTTGAGGTTTTTCACAAAGAGATGAAGAAAAACCTCACTGTCCATGGTTGTCTGGAAAATGGCCCCGTTTTCTTCAAGCTCGTCCTTTAAAATATGTGCATTGACAAAATTACCATTGTGCGCCACTGCATAGGCTCTGCCCTTGTGCTGAACAACAAATGGCTGGGCATTGGAAAGAATGGAATCCCCTGTGGTGGAGTATCGTACATGGCCTATGGCGCTGCCGCCCTCGATTTTTTTTAGATCTTCCGTTGTAAAAATATCATGCACAAGCCCCATTCCCTTGTGGGAATATATTTTGCCTTTTTCCTTTGCAACTGAAATCCCGGCGCTTTCCTGCCCCCTGTGCTGGAGCGCATAAAGGCCAAAATAGGTAAGCTGTGCCGCCTCAGAATGCCTGTAAATACCAAATACACCGCATTCATCCCTTGGTATGCCGTTGAGTGTCATTTTTTTTCCATTCTATTTTATTTATCTTATATTATTTTCCTGCGTGATAATCCTGAATAGCCTTAACTGTCAAGCTTTCTTTTTTTAAGGCATGAATTGCCATGCACATTGCCCTTGTCCCGTCTGTTGTGGTTGAATAGGGAATCTTGAATCTCACTGCAGAACGTCTTATTTCATATCCGTCAAGTTTTGTCTGACTGCTCACCCCTGTATTTAAAATAAACTGGATCTCATTATTTTTTATTGCATCAACTACATTGGGTCTGCCTGCGGAGACTTTCTTAACAAGTGTTGCAGGGATTGAGTTCTCCTCAAGAAAGGCTGCTGTACCTGCAGTTGCCATTAATTTGAAGCCCATGTCCATGAAATCCTTTGCAAGGGGCAGAATTTTCTTTTTGTCACTGTCCTGAACACTTATGAACACGGTTCCCGATTTCGGAAGATCCTGGCCTGCGCCAAGCTGGGCCTTGGCAACGGCAGCTCCGAGGTCAGCATCAATTCCCATGACTTCGCCTGTTGATTTCATTTCAGGGCCAAGTATCGGGTCAACATTTGGAAACCTGTCAAAGGGCATGACAGCCTCTTTTACCGAATAATGGGATGGAATAACTTCCTCTGTCAGGCCGAGTTCATCAAGTGTTCTTCCAAGCATAACCTTTGTTGCAAGTTTTGCAAGGGGCACGCCCGTTGCCTTGCTGACAAAGGGGATAGTTCTTGATGCCCTGGGATTAACCTCTATCACATAAACTTTTTCATTCATTATGCCAAACTGGATATTCATAAGTCCCTTAACATTTAATTCCTTTGCAAGGGCCTTTGTGGCAGAGGTCATCTCCAAAATATGCTTTTCTGATATACTGTAGGGAGGCAGAACACAGGAGGAATCCCCGGAATGAATACCAGCCTCCTCAATATGCTCCATAATTCCGCCTATAATGGTTTTTTTACCGTCAGATATGGCATCAACGTCAAGTTCAAATGCATCTTCAAGGAACTGATCAATAAGCACCGGGTGATCCGGAGATGCAAGAACGGCAAGGTTAAAATACTCTTTAAGTTCTTTTTCATTGTACACGATTTTCATTGCCCGCCCCCCAAGGACAAAGGAAGGACGTACCATTACAGGATAGGTGATTCTCTCGGCAATTTTCTTTGCTTCGGGAAAAGAGGTGGCAATCCCGTTATTGGGCTGGGCAATATTTAATTTTTTCAGCATTGTCTGGAAAAGATCCCTGTCCTCTGCCCTGTCAATACTTTCAGGGCTTGTACCCATGATGGGAACCCCGTGTTTTTCAAGGGCAGTTGCAAGGTTCAGCGGTGTCTGACCGCCAAACTGAACAATCACTCCAAAGGGCTTTTCCTTTTCAACAATGTGAAGCACATCTTCTTTTGTAAGGGGTTCAAAATAGAGTTTGTCAGATGTATCATAATCCGTGCTCACCGTTTCCGGATTGCTGTTCACCATTATGCTTTCAACGCCTTCTTCGCGCAGGGCAAAGGAAGCATGAACACAGCAGTAGTCAAACTCTATGCCCTGGCCGATCCTGTTTGGCCCGCCACCCAGTATGATCACTTTTTTCCTGTCAGAGACCCTTGCTTCGCATTCGGTTTCATAGGTAGAATAATAGTAGGGTGTTGATGCTTTAAATTCAGCAGCGCAGGTGTCAACAAGCTTGTAAACCGGAACAATGCCAAGCTGTTTTCTTTTTTTCTCCATTGTTTCTTCATCGGTTTTGGTGAGAAAGGCAAGCTGCACATCGGAAAATCCCCATTTTTTTGCCTTTTCAAGAATTTCACGGGGAATATCAGGCCCTGCAAGGACAATCTCTTTTTCAAATTCCACGATTTGCTTCATCTGCCATAAAAACCACGGGTCAATTGCCGTAAGATTATTAATGGCATCAATTGTCATTCCGTTTTCAAGGGCGTATTTCAGATAAAAAATTCTATTGGAATTCGGCGTTGCAAGTTTGGATTCAAGCTCTGTTTCCGACAGGCTATGAGGTATG
The DNA here is from genome assembly GCA_964557635.1 of uncultured Desulfobacterales bacterium. Taxonomy (GTDB): domain Bacteria; phylum Desulfobacterota; class Desulfobacteria; order Desulfobacterales; family Desulfobacteraceae; genus WGCX01. Next base: position 1,428 of record CAZLBE010000125.1, on the reverse strand, counting down.
GAGTCCTTCCCGTCTGCTCCGAAACCAAATCGTCCGATTTCAAGGGATCTTAATCCCTTTTGAAGGGCTTCCTTAAACGTTCTTCCTATGGCCATTATTTCGCCGACCGATTTCATGGATGTGGACAATACATCCTCTGCCTCGGAAAATTTCTCAAAAGTCCATCTCGGAATTTTAACAACGCAATAATCGATGGACGGCTCAAAACAGGCCAGGGTCTCCCCTGTGATATCATTTTTAATTTCATCAAGGGTAAAACCCACGGCAAGCTTTGCTGCAATTTTTGCAATGGGAAATCCAGTTGCCTTGGATGCAAGGGCTGAACTTCTTGAAACCCTGGGGTTCATCTCAACAACTATCATCTCCCCTGTCTTGGGATGAACTGCAAACTGCACATTGGAGCCTCCCGTATCAACGCCTATCTCCTGCATGATTGCAATGGAGGCATCACGCATTTTCTGATATTCCTTGTCGGAAAGGGTCTGGATGGGAGCAACGGTTATGCTGTCTCCCGTATGAATACCCATTGGATCCATGTTTTCAATGGAGCAGATGATAACAACATTGCCGGCATGATCCCGCATCACCTCAAGCTCGTATTCCTTCCAGCCAAGTACGGATTCTTCAAGCATAACCTGGGTGATAAGACTTGCGTCAAGTCCGTGTTTTGCGAGCAGGGCAAGGTCTTCGGGGTTATATGCGACTCCGCCGCCAGTCCCTCCAAGGGTAAAGCTTGGCCTTACAATAACGGGAAAACCGATCCTGGCTGCAACTTTTTCAACTTCCTCCATATTGGATGCAAAACCGCTGTTGGGAATACGAAGGCCGATTTTGTTCATGGCATCCCTGAACAGTTCTCTGTCCTCGGCTTTTTTTATGGCTTCATCCGATGCTCCGATCATTTCCACATTGTATTTATCAAGAATTCCCATTCTGGCAGCTTCAACGGCAGTGTTCAGACCTGTCTGGCCTCCAAGGGTTGGCAGCAGTGCATCGGGTCTTTCCTTTGCAATCACTTTTTCAAGGGCCTGGGGTGTTACAGGTTCAATATAGGTCCTATCGGCAACTTCAGGGTCAGTCATGATGGTGGCTGGATTTGAATTGATCAGAACGACCTCAAATCCTTCCTCTTTTAATGCCTTGCATGCCTGGGTTCCTGAATAGTCAAATTCGCAGGCCTGGCTTATGATGATGGGACCTGCCCCGATAATTAAAATCTTATTGATATCCGTACGTTTTGGCATTATTTTATTTTTCCGTTTTCTGTAAATATTTTTTTATTATCTGATTTGCCCAAATCCTAAATTGAGTTCCTCTTCTGTTGGCAACTTTTTTTGAATAGTTCCCCGTTGGTAATTTTAGTGCCTTACACATGAATTTCTGTAATAAAAAACAAGAAATTGAGGTAGGCACATGGGTTGCGGGCAT
>CAZLBE010000124.1:0-6115 GCA_964557635.1 uncultured Desulfobacterales bacterium | reverse complement strand
AGACGAATATGAGGCACTCTCCAAACATTTACATTATAAGCCGAATATTTACTATGCATATATAGTTTTTTAAGTTCTTTTTGTATGTTCCACTTTTTTGCCGAAATTTTTAATTTTACGGCAAGGATATTGAACATTTGTGTTTTATTGAAATAGAATGTAGCTTATTATATTTATATCATTTTTTGTTATAAGGTAAATCTGGGCCAATCCAGATCCGCCTCATGGCGGTTATAATAAATTTTAATTTTTTGGGAGGATCAAAGGATGAAAACAAGTCTTGTATTCTTATTGTCTGTTGTTATCGGATTTGTTTTTTACTTTTCCAATTGTACGTTTGCTGCGGATATTCACCTTGCAAAAAAAACCAACACTTGAGAAAATACTTCAAAAAGGGGAATTAAGGGTAGGTTTTGAAGCTGCTTACATGCCCTTTGAGATGACCGACAAGAAAGGCAGATTTATGGAAAAATGGCTGTAAAGAAAAAAATGCCAAGGGCAAAATACAAATCATTTGAAACAGAGTCCGAAGCAGCTCTTGAAGTTTTAAACGGTAAATCAGATGCCTTTGTTTATGATCTTCCCTATTGTGTTGTGTTTATGGCAAAGCAGGGTGCAGGTAACATGGTATTCCTTGACAAACCGTTTACATTCGAGCCCCTTGCATGGGCAATCAACAAAGGAGATCCTGATTTCATGAACTGGCTTAATAATTTTTTACGCCAAATCAAGCATGACGGCAGGTATGAAAAAGTATACAACAAATGGATTCTGTCAAGAGACTGGTTTAAAAATATGAAATAGCAAATATACCTTATAGACCAGTCGAAACCGGACATAAACCTGACATGAACTGTTATTATGTTGGGATTCGACTGGTTTTTCAAACTCTGGAGTTTAAATTCAAATGAATTCTTCTTCATCTCTTTTTCAAAAACAACAACAAAGATATTTTGTTTTCTGGATGACTATTTTCTTTTTAATCATCGCTACGATTATAGGCGCACTCTACTATTCCACCATTCAGATTGACTATAACTGGTGCTGGTACAGGATTCCCCAGTATTTTTTCTTTAATGATACGATTAAGCTGACCTCCGGGGTTGAAGGAACTGTTGATTCAATTAAAAAAACCGGTAAAGGAGTTGTCATAGGCATAAAAGGCGATGACGGGAAAATTTACACTTATAAAAGTCCTGCAAAAGAAGTTGATGTTGACTCAGGAGATCTTATTTTTCAAGGTGATGTCCTTGCAAAATACAGAAAATGGAAGCAGGGTATTTTAATGCAGGGCTTATGGGTCACCCTTGAAGTAAGTGTCATTGCAACATTTTTTGGAATTTTCCTGGGGCTTGTTACAGGCCTTGCCAGGATTTCATCCAACCCAGCATTTAAATGGCTTTCCATAACCTATATTGAGCTTATCAGAGGGTCGCCGCTTCTTGTACAGATTTTTATCTGGTATTTTGTCCTTGGCACTCTTGTCAATGCAATGCTTGCCAAATACGGCATTTCCCAGGTGCCGTCACTGTGGTTTGGTATTGCATCCCTTGCAGCATTTGAAGGCGCATATGTAGCTGAAATTGTAAGATCGGGAATTCAATCCATTAACAAAGGACAGACAGAAGCATCCAGATCCCTCGGCATGACCTACGGCCAGAGTATGTATCATGTTATTCTTCCCCAGACCTTAAGGAGAATCATCCCCCTTAACAGGCTTGAAACTGCAGACGCGGGGCAGATACTCATTGAAGGAACAGACATACTGTGCATCCTAAAACAGATATAAACAGAATCAGGGCGGAAGTAGGTATGGTGTTCCAGTCCTTTAACCTGTTTCTCCATAAAAGCGTCATAGATAACGTAAACCTTGCACAGAACGTTGTTAGAAAACGATCTAAAAAAGAGGCCGAAGAGATCAGCCTTGCCCTTTTAAACAAAGTTGGTATAGGAGATAAAAAATCTGTTTATCCGGCACAGCTCTCAGGCGGTCGGCAGCAGCGGGTTGCCATAGCAAGAGCCCTTGCAATGAACCCTAAAATAATGCTTTTTGACGAACCCACATCAGCCCTTGACCCTGAAATGATAGGTGAGGTGTTAGATGTGATGAAAGCCCTTGCAAAAGAGGGTATGATAATGGTTGCTGTTACCCATGAAATGGGATTTGCCAAGGAAGTTGCAGACAGGATTGTTTTTATGGATAACGGTGCTGTCATTGAAAAGGGAACACCTGAACATTTTTTTACAAATCCCGAGCACGACAGAACAAAATTGTTTCTCAATCAAATATTATAGGCGGTTAAAATGGTTGAAATAAAAAAAAATCAGCAGGCTGAAAAATTAAATGCCCTCATTAAAAAACTTCAATCCCAGAAAAATATCCTTTTAAAGGAGATCGGAGAAATTGAAGAGCGCCTGCAGAAGACTGACCAGGTTTACAGAAGATATCTTCCATATATACTTGAACTTGTTATTGATAAAAAAACATCTGTTTCACCACTTTTAAAGGATTTAAAGGATTCACTGAAAAAAAAGACATCCCTTGGCAGAATCGAACATATCTTAAAAAAAATTCAAGATGAAATATACAGGGAGAACCCAGTTAAAGACAAAAAAAAGGATAAGAAAGGTTCTTTTTTTTCAGGTATTTTAAAGAAAACACCCCGTGATGATTTTTCTGAATTTAAAAAAGAGTATATTGATTTTATTGACAGCCTTAAATCAGGTGTAGATAAAAATTACACTGATAAATTAAACTCTCTTTCAAAAAAAATTACAATAGTCTCAAACTGGGGAGATATCAATGAAATCCACGATGATCTTTTTGCCTTTATCAAACAATACATAGATGAAATCAGTGCTGACCGTGAAAAAATTGCAGCATTTGTGCAAGAGATCATTAAAAAAATTTTTGATATCCAGGCAAACATCGACAAATCCCATGAAAATGATGAAGAAAATCAAAAATCAAATAAAAATTTCGGTTTGATTTTAGACAAGGAAATGGGGGAGTTAAAACACAGCCTTGATATATCAAAAAGCCTTGAAGACCTTAAATCCCGGGTTTCAGGAACCCTTACAAACATTGAATCAGCCTTAAAAAAGAAAAAAGAAAAAGATCAGGCGATTAAAGACCTTGCCGACAATAACAGAGCTGCATTCCAGTCCGGGTTTGCACAGCTTAAAAAAGAGCTTGCAAAAGCCACAGAGCATTCAAAACAACTGGAAATCAAACTCAACCGTGATTCTTTAACCGGTGCTTTTAACAGAAGGGCGTATAATAAAAGAATTGAAGATGAAATGGAAAGGTTTCTAAGGTATGGAACAGTTTTTTCCATGCTGATGCTTGATGTTGATTATTTTAAAAAAGTAAACGACAATTATGGGCATGCCGTTGGAGACAAATGCCTTCAGGAGATCATAAAAAGAGCAGGCCCATATCTTAGAAAAAGCGACATGCTGACAAGGTACGGAGGAGAAGAATTTGCCGTTATCATGCCTGAAACAGAAGGAAAAGGAGCCTTAGCCGTTGCAGAAAAAATAAGACAGACCATTGAAAAACTTGAATTTATTTATAAAGAAGAGGTGGTCAGGGTTACGGTAAGCATAGGTGTCTCCCAGGTTAAGGAAGGTGACAAAACAGCTGCTGATATTTTTGACAGGGCAGACACAGCAGTGTACCAGGCCAAGGAGGGCGGCAGGAACATGGTTGTCCTGAAATAAAGGTTCTGCACGGAAGATACCTGCAGTAAATAATTAAATCAACGGCCATGTGAGGCTGATCAGGATTTTCCCGCCGCCTATCAACAAATATAAAATAATGGAGGAAGACAACGGGTATGAATTTGTCAAATAAAACAGATATGGAAACACTTCTCAATCATTCAACGACCCAGCGCGTAACTTCAGATATTAATCGGGAAACAATTGAAAGAAGGGCTTTTCTGCCCAAGAAATGTCAGGTGTTTGCCAATGGTTTCACAGTGCTTAAAGAGCAGAAAAAATACAAATTCACAAATGACAGGGAAGCTGAAAAAATTCTTCCTGACATCATAAAAAATAATGTCCAGAAAATTATTTCAGGTAATCATAATGAAAACGATGAATCACTGCGCAATAAAAAGTTATTTTTTAAAAAAAGAAATATCGGTATTGTCCTTTCAGGCGGTCCTGCACCTGGAGGCCACAATGTAATTGCCGGAATTTTTGATGCTGCAAAAAAAGCCAATCCCAAATCCAAAATTTTTGGTTTTATCATGGGCCCGGACGGCATTCTTGAAAACAGGTACGTTGAAATCACTGAAAGCCTTGTTGATGCCCACAGGAATATGGGCGGTTTTACAATGATAAAAACAGGAAGAACAAAGATCGATTCAAAGGAAAAAATTGATCTTGCACGGCAAACCTGCAGAAAGCTTAACCTTGATGCACTTGTCATTGTGGGAGGTGACGATTCCAATACAAATGCAGCATTCCTTGCCCAGGACTTTAAAAAAGATAATATCCAGGTCATAGGAGTTCCAAAGACAATAGACGGTGATATTCAGGTTAAAACAGAAGATAATGAAGTTTTATGCGCAGTTTCATTTGGATTTCACAGTGCAGCAAGAAGTTTTGCACAGAACATAAGCAATTTATGCACCGATGCAGGATCTGATGTAAAGTACTGGCATGTATGCAAGGTGATGGGCAGAGTGGCAAGCCATCTTGCCCTTGAAACAGCGCTTCAGACCCATGCCAATCTTACTCTGATCGGTGAGGATCTTGCAGATTATGTTGACAGAGCAAGACTTGAAAAAGCAAAACAAAGCGGCACAATTGATTATACTGCCTATGGAATAACCCTGCGCCATCTTTCACGCCTGATCTGTGATGCCATTGTAAGAAGAGCATCCAAAGGGAAAAATTACGGGGTTATGATCATACCTGAAGGTGTGCTGGAATTCATCAATGAAATCCAGATATTCATCATTAAACTCAATACAATAATCGGGGACTTCAACCATACCCATGACCTTGATTTTCATTCCTCATTTCCAAATCTGGAATCAAAACTTGAATACTTAAGAAGGCTGTCAAGGGGCATTACAGACAAAGGGGCCTCATCAATCTGGAATGCCAGGGATGATGAACTTTTTAATGACCTTCCATCGTTTTTCCAGGAAGGACTTCTTGTTGAAAGGGACACACATGGTAATTTTCAGTTTTCCCAGGTGAAAACTGAAAAAATCATAATGGATATGGTAAAGGATTACCTTGATATATTAAAAGAACAGGGAGTGTACAAAACAGGCATTAAGGACGACTATTATAAGCTCACTTTAAAAAACGGGGGGCTTGACCCTGATAGCTTTGGCAATGTCCTGTTTAAAAATTATAATTTACAGCGCTATCTCATGGTAAAAAAATCCATTATCTCAGTGAAAACCCTGACCCAGGCCCTTATAAGTGCAGGTCTTATCAAAGAAGGAGATAAAGTGCCTGGGCCTGTGATGCATATTTTTAAAAAATCGGTTCCCAAATTTAAAATTCAGACCCATTTTTATGGATACGACGGCAGGGGAAGCGACCCCACTAAATTTGACTGCAATTACACCTATAACCTTGGATTTACCGCATTCAGCCTCATTGCGGGAAACGCTACCGGCCAGATGGCTGTAATAAAAAACCTTGAAGATGATTTTGCAAAATGGGAACCCCTTGGTGTCCCAATTGCAAAACTTATGCACCTTGAAGAAAGAAAGGGCAGGCTCACCCTTGTCATTGAAAAATCCTTTGTGGATATTGAAGGTAATGCTTTTAGGGTGGTAAAGGCCATGAGAGAAAAATGGCTTGCAGCTTCCCCTGAAGCGGACTGCTACAGAAGGCCAGGTCCCGTCAGATTCACCGGAAAAAGCGAAGAAACAAGACCTATTACACTTATGCTTAATTCCATATAGCGGCCATGAGGCCGATCCGGATTCAGGTCCAGATTTGCCTCAAAGAATCAAAGATTCTGACAAATTATGAAAATGATCATGGCATAATGCCGCCCCCTGTGGGTTATAGAGCCAGCCCGGAACAGTCGGCGGGAATTTTGCCCTGCCGGTCTAAAGCAAAAGGAACTGCGGTCAAG